>JBAZSD010000029.1 GCA_041662605.1 Desulfomonilaceae bacterium | reverse complement strand
GCAAAGATCGCAATCACACCAAACATTAAATGAGCCTTTACCTTCAAGGCTCCTCGAACCATAATGTTGTTTGCTCCGAACTCTTCCTTTAAACGACTATAGAACCGCTCCGCCGCTGTTCTTTCTTTATATCTGGCAGCCTCATGAGGAGCCATGGGGATAATATCCTTACCACGAGAGTTCCTGTCTATTATGGGCACATGGCCGAGACTCCTGCTAAGTTCATAAATGAGCCCAGCGTCATAGGCCGAATCCATGACATCATAGAGATATGTTACTCTGGAACTGCTCGTCTTCATGAGCGGTATGGCTACCTGACTGTCGTGTAATGATGCGGAGGTCATCGCGACACTCACTGGCAGACCGTAGTCATTGACATCCGCATGAAACTTATAGCCAATCCAACTTACTTTGTATCCCTTGGAGTTCTTCTTGGTTCCGACATCGCAGGCAACCGGCAATTCCTTTAACGCCTGTTCCGCTGATTGATGAATCTGACGCTCCAATCGTTTTACTTCCTTGGGTTCTGAGTGTTCCCTTTTGGTTCTACGACCTCTTTTTTTCGGAGAAGGTTTTTCCTTCGGTGTTTTCTTTACTGGTTTCTCACGGCCTTCTATGGCCGTATAGTCTCTGGATATATGCCCTATCAGTTCCGTTTTCAAAGATCGTTCAACCAAAGCCTCATGGACCTTATCACCAAGACCACTATCAGCAAACTCGGCAAAAGCCCGGGAGAAAGTGGACTCCGAGGTAATGTCTGAAGCCTTGTCAAAACCACAGATCTTACGCAGACTCGGCGTAGTCTTAAGCGCCTCAATCAACGACCTTGTGAAAGGATATCCATAAACAGACTTAGCGACAAAGGACCGTGCTATCGATTCACGATAGCGAAGTTTTCTTCCCAACGACTGCGTAAAAGAGCTTTTTGGAACAAAACTCTCAACTTGGACCAACTCCAAGATCGACACAAGTTGCTTCTCTTTTTCGGTTAGAGGAGCGCTCCATGACTCCTGCAATTTCGGAAACAGACTGCGTTGCAGTGTCCCCATCAACCATGATATTCTCTTCCTAAGCTTCACTGGCGTCTCCCGTGAAAAAGCGTCTTTTTTGCAAAAACACTATACCACGGGCCTGCCCGTGAAGCTCATTTATTACACATGCTTAAACACCCAAAAAACACTTTTGCAAGTGGCTCTAAGGTCACGAACACTTTCCCAACTCATTCCCTCATCCACATGAAATAATAACCGCTCAGATTCCGGGAATGGGTGATGTTCGACTACTGTTCGTCGTAAATTCTCCCAGGCTCCCTGTAAATCTGAAATGACAGTCTTTTCGTAGTGAGTAGGTTCTTCATAGAAGGTCATCAAGAACTCCAAGATTGTTATGGAATCAGTTTATGATAACTGATTCGCCTTAATGAAGGAAGGTGAATCTGGAGCCGTGAATCTGGATCCGGACAATAAGAATCAGCTAAAATCAAATACCCAATTGATTCTTGATCTGTTTAGCGGAAGTCGCTTGTACGACAGTGATACCGAGAAGATGATACTTGATTCGGTAAGCACTGTTGACAGATTTCAGGGGGGCCAAAGCGATGTCGTTCTTGTATCCCTAGGCATGTCCGACAGTCTAGTTTCTTCGCATCTTGCAGATGAGAAACGCTTGAACGTGGCCATGTCGCGGGCTCGACACAAGTTGATTGTCCTCGGTAATAGGGAGGCGCTTGAACAGGAAGATATTTTTGTCAGCCTTTTTAAAACCATGGAAACGACATTGCCGTATTCAGACTGGTGTGTAGAAGCAGAATAGTTTGGCCAGGGACTGCGAATGGAAAAGTGGTACTCGTGTATCTTTTGGCAAAGACTTACACTCGGAATTACGATTCTGGTTTGAGCGATAGTGCCAACTGGATGATGAAAGAAAAAGCAAGATTAGTTAGTAGGCTTGCTCTGTGCCTGTTCTTCGGCTGTTGTGACAATCCTTATCGGTGATCACGAATAATCGTCTCTAGTTTGACTAGAAATCGTTTACCCTCCTCGCAGTTTTCGCCTGTCCGCTCCCACTCAACATCTTCTTCGAAGACTCTAACAACCGGTAAAAGACCGACTTGGGGAGCCATTAGATCTCGTATTGAATCGTACAAGGCTCTTTGTTCATCACGATAGATTGGGGAATTATCGCCAGCTCGTATCTTTTTCGATAGCTGTATCCACCTATCGCGAGGGAACCCGAGATGTGCATAGACAGGATAATTTTCTAGGCTCACTTGACGTAATGGCGTGAAGTGCTGACGCTCGTCAAACTCTATAGGTAAATTTAACTGCATGATGAAAAAATCGAAAGCAAGCTTGTGCCCTTTTTTTCCTCTAATCTCCATCCGACGATGCTTTCTGAGAGCCTCAAAAATTCGGTTAATATTGTTATCCATTCCTCTTCTGTTAACCAAGTCCGGTACGGAGATCAGTGGGTTCTTCCATTCCCTTTCAACGGGACCATAATGTTTTTCAAGGATTCCTTTTAGCGCTGCTCGTCTAGCGCTTTTAATTGGGTTTCTGTTCGCAGAGCGCCTTTTGGGTTCTTCATAACAAGTCTCGAATCCAAGATCCTTCAAAACGCGAATACTTGCTTCTCCTCCGGTGAGGGTCTCTGGTTTAGGCATGAAACCTGTGGCATTCTGGAAAGCAAGTCGGAGAATATATTTGGCGGGTAGCTTTTCACCATTCCATAGTAAGAAAGCACTTCTTGCTGGTTTATGTTTCGGTCTCTCAAGGCAGTACCGTTTGATTGCATTCTCAACATGTTTACGCCTTATAACTCGTTCGTCGAAGTCCATTAGTTGACCCCCCTATTCTAGGATATCTTAGGCAGGTCCTGAATCCAGTTCTTAACATCACCTTTTGCTGTTTTGGCGAGAACTTCCTCAAGTCTCCCGCGCGGTTTTCCTCCGTCGCCAGCACCATAGAATATACCTGAAGAATACGTGTCGCAGTACGGAACGTTTCGATCAACCCCCGTCCACGGCACTCTCCAAATTCGGGGTGAATCGGTGTAATGGGGATGGTGCAAAACGACTACAGGATCGTGAATCTTTACGAGACGATCCATTTTGTTCATGATTTGATCCTTGTAAGTGCCTTGCGACGCCGACGCTCTGCTGCGTGGACTAAAGATGTTTAGGTCATGACAACCCAATAGCATGACGCTCACACCGCTCAAGGTGAGGAAGTGGGACTCCAAGTCCTTGCAATACATCAGCGAAGATGTTTGGAATTGAACTGGGTAGCTCTTGCCGGTCCATGCCACAAAACAGCCTCCCCTGGTATCGTAGACCCCCACAAGCTCAGCGTGCGTATCGCAGGAACCATCCTCGTGATAGACATCCACCCCAAGGGTCAGGTAGTTACAAGCCTCAGCCAAAGCCTCCTGCAATGTCTTAGGAAGGAATAAATCAAATGCAGCCTCTTCGGCTACGCTGACGACATTCTTAAAATCCACGTTGGTCGTCGCTTTCCCGTGGCTGAAGGCGCTCATGTCCATGATCAGCCGCAAGCAACCTCCGCATGTCTGAATAACAGTGGCCTTATCCGGTAAGCTTCTACAGCATGTGAGCAAATCGTGTCTTTTTCGCGTGAGTAAATCATCATAATTTTCTATCGAAAGCTCTCTCTCGACGAAGCGAAGTGTTCTGAATGTTGACATAGAGGTTCCTCCCTGACCTAGACGTGGCTCTCGTCAGCTCTTGAAGGGGCTTGTCCAATATCTTGAACCAGTTTCAACAATGACCACCGGAAACTTTCTCTTTCTCTTGCTCTGACCAGGTCGATGGTGATATCTACCGTACAAACCACGATGGTATAAGGCTCTTCTTCATCACCGCAGTCATATTTAAGGAAAGGACTTGCTAGGGGCTGCTTTTGAAGTGGAAGCCCTGAGTGATGTGGGTAAATTAGGATTACCGGGCATTTGTATTTGTGCGCATATGCATACATCTGATACATGTCCGCTTGTGGAACGGGCTCTCTGCTGTCTCCTGATTTATTCGGTCTAAACTCTTCATTTTCTAAAATCCTTAGCATCTTCCATTTTGTGTCAACAAGACATGCCGGTCTTCCCTGAATAACTTTCGGGTTAAACACGGAGATGTCAGGTTTAAGCCAGAAAACCCTTTTAGGTTTAAGCTGGGGCGAATCATCTCTTGTCGCTAGGTATCTTGTTGCAGATTGAGTGATCACCTTGTAGCCGTTTTCTGTCAAGGCTCGTTTCAGTTCTGCGGCTACAAACTTTTCAAAGACTTCATTCATATCGAACATGAGCGAATAAACTGGTACCTTAAGAGATTGTTTCCACGGCGACACTCTTTCGATGACACACTTGGCCAGATTGATCAGGTACTGGAATCTGAAAGTAGTTCTGTCGATGGTTATTTCGGATAAACATTTGGCTGCATCTCGCTCATCTGATACCTCATCAAAAAGACATAGAAGTTTCTTGGCCTGAGTTGAGACATGAGGAGCCAGAGGGTACGCACGGCAAACATTTAAGGCAGCCTTTAGAAGCCGGGAAACTGGGTTGTCGGCCGTGAATTCGTCGCTGGCGGTAAAAAATCGTTCGTGATGAAATACATTTTGCCTCAAGTGCCTACTGAAAATGATCTTACCTTTCAGGAAAAACCGATTTGCTTCTTCGCTAACGTACCTCCGGATAGGGCCCCTGATCCATTCTTTCCTCAAGTTGTTGATATATAATTCGAGGAAAGCTGTAATCAGTGGCGTGTCAGTTTTGGCGAGGCATGAGATGTCAGTATGTTTGAATTTTTCCACGCCACCCGCTGAAACCATTTGCAGCAGATTTTTCATAGCTAAGGGTTTTTCGGTATCGATCTTGGGAATGACGTCTATGCAGAGATAGCCTATAGAGAATGAACCGACCCAATTAGTGGTTGCGAGCATTTGGAGACCGATATTAAAGAAAGTCTGACCCGATCTTTTCTGAAATGCGTTGACCAATTTCGCTTCTTGCTCCGAGATGCTTTTTGACTTTTTTGTTTCCACTGCATCGAGGCTTGGAACAATACTAATCGTGTCGTATTCAGGGACTGTAATTCTGCGTAGATTCAAAATGCCTCAGTCCTTGTAAATTCTTATAATCTGATCCGCCGTAATTTTTTTATTTATACTGTAGACCCGCTCAAGTGTATTTAGATCCCCCTGAAATCGGGGGAAATCTTTGTTTTTATCTGTCTTTATACGCATAAGAATTGGGTTATCATCATCATCTTCCGGATCTTTCAATACGAGTTTTATCTTTTCCCAATCGTCAAAGAAATACTCCTGTAACAGCGGTATAATTTGTTTCAAGAATACTTCCTTGAGACGATCCCAGCTTTTGACATCACAGAAATAGCCGTGGCCGATCTGATGCTCCCTGTCGTAAAGTGCTGCTATTCTTCGGTTCATAGCGTCAAGTAGTCTATCCATTTGAATTTCGTCATGACCTGTAATTCTTATGTCCTTTAGAAGGTCGGGGTCTGGCATCAATTCTTCAAATTCAAACCTGCGACGAAGAGCAGTATCTAAGAGCGCAATTGATCTGTCCGCTGTATTCATGGCCCCAATGACGTACAAGTTATTAGGTACTCCGAAACGGTCAGTATCCGGTTCAAGGGTGTGTGTGTACGGCAATCTGACTCTAAATTTCCCTGTCCAACGACCTCTTTCTTTGTCCCACATAAGTCGTTTGTCTTTTTCAAGTAATGTGATGAGTTCACCAAAAACCTTCGAGATATTGGCCCGATTGATCTCGTCCACAAAAAGTGCGAAATTTTTCTTGTGGTCTTTCATCGCCCGAGTGACCATGTAATTGAATATGCCTGGAACTATCTTGTAATTAACCTGTCCTGAAGTTTCTTTTGTTCCCGCAACGGGTTTCAACCCCTCAACGAAATCTTCATATCCATAGGATTGATGAAATGTCACCATTTCCCACTGTTCTATGTTGTCTTTTTCAAACAGCGGGGCATAATCTTTCAATAGTTTGCGGGTTTTCCCGGTTCCAGGAGGGCCATACAGAATTAAGTTAAGAGGAATATGCGGTCTTTCTTCCTCAGTGTTACCATCTTCAGAATTTGGCTGGTTTGGAGGCTGCGGGCTTGATTCAATAAAACTAGGCCAATTTGTGTCTGGAGACGCTTTTACAATTAGGCTTAAAGCTTGTGGTGTTAATCTGAAGAGGTAACCTTGTTTCACACCCCCAGACTTGTCGAATGGTCCTTGATTAATGTCTGTATTTTGTAGAGCATCTATGATTTTGCTCAATGGTATTGGGGGCGTAAGATCCTGATATTCTAATTCTACTGAGCGGCCTAGGATGGATTTATCGTAATTCTTGAGATAGCGGGGTGTGGTAGTCTCTTGTGGGCCACTTTTGGCGCGGCTGACAGATTTTACCTCTCCTTTTGCATAGTGGAGAATCGTATCTCCCGGTCTAACCTCTCCCAAGGAGTCCCAAAAGTGTTTTGTACCACCGGATTTAGTCTTTAGAGGAGCCCATATGATTCCACTATCTCGTGCTTCTTGAAAGTTGTCTCTTTGATTTACCCACCAGATGTTGTTTGGAATCGATATCTTATCGATGGTATCCGATTCTTTGAGAGTATCATTCGGGAGTTCAAGCGGTACCAATTTGTTCTTTTTTCTTTGTTCACTGACAAACCGATCAACAGCTTTTTGATCAACCTTTTCAGTTGTAAGACCTTTTTGGGTTAGAGCCCACACACCTCGAGCCGAATTTTCAATAATCCCATATTGCTTTAAATAACTCTTTGTAAACCCCAAGCCATCAATTTCAGTCACCCCGCCCTTTTCTGGGTTACGTAGGACTTCGAGTTGCTCAGAAGGAATATTGGCAAGCTCGACAACTTTATTAGTTATCTCCTCATTCGTGCCAGAACCACCAAGACTTTTTAATGCCTGAATTACACGATTCATCAGGTCATGTCGCAATATATTGGTCATAAAATATTCCTTTGACGTTTTGACGTTCGATGTGCGGAGCAGGCACTGATAGCATCAGAATTACAGTATCAGCAATTGAGTCGACAGTATAATGTTTCAATTGCTTTGTGAACAGAATTTGAGATGAAGTTAATGGTATCAGAAAAGAAGGACACAGCCATAGGTGAATAAGCTAGTCTATCTTTTTATATAGGCCATTAATAGGCATCTATTTTAAGCTCTAATGCGACACCCAAAATCGGCATATTGATCAACGTAGCAATAACCGGCTTATGTGTGGCCTTCTTTTTCCACTTGTCCGTACTTCCAGGAAAACTCTTGGAGGCCCATGATGACGAATCCTGAGCTGGTCTCCAAAAGTAGGTCTATCCAACCTTTTGCTTGCTGGTTTTCCCTTCGCAAATGAATTGGCTCTTCGTATTGTTTCAGCCATTTCCACAGAAAAAGCTATGCGACCGTTGTCAGGAATTGACGGTTGCTGAGAGAATTCAACACTGCACTCGAACATATTTGTTGAGCCGGACAAGGTAAAGACCGGTTTCAACGACCGGTTCACCAGTACACTCCTGCCATGCTTCAGAATAAATCTGTAACTGAGGGGTATACTTATCGACAATCCTCTGAGCCGTCTCCTCTATCACCATGTCTGTTTTGTAGTCGACAAGAATCCACCCTGTACTTTCTTTAAATATGAGGTCGATAGTTCCTCTGAAGATCGTCGGCAGCATGTCCCCAGTCTCTGTTACATTTTCTTTCAACACCTGAAATGGAACTTCAAGCAATCTGCTTTCGCTCTGTTGAGCCCTAATCCAAAGGTCCGAGCCCATGACTTTCTTCACTGTAGTTTCCGCCAACTCTGCATACTTAGACAGGGGATCGTGATCATCGAGCGCTGCTTTAAACGCTCGTTTCAGATCAGCCTGCGGATTCTCCATGGCAAGTTGTAGCAACGAGTGAATAAGTGTTCCCCATTCTACTCCGTGTTCACCATCGTCGATCAGATCATCTGCATCAGCCTCAGCCCCTAGCCCATTGTCTTCTTTTAAACTTTCAGAGGAAGCAGATGTCACACGGCCTTGCCTAAGAGCGAACTCCTTGGCTCGGCAGGCGTCGTAAGTAGGTTTAGAGGCCAGGGTAATTCTGGATTCGATATCCTCTTGTGCCTTGGCCACCTCGTCCATGGTGACTTCAATCATTTCTTTTGGAGGGTTTTGAGTTTGGGAAAAGTCATGGATTTCACGATCGGCAGAGAGATGGCGATGAAACGGCTTCCATGGACTCTCACCCCTACCGGATTCTCTTTTTGTAATAATAAGAGCGGCTCCCGCACGAGTGGCCGCGACGTACCGCAGTCTCAACGACTCAGCCTTCAAAAATCTGGATTCTCTATCCGTGAACTCGCTCCAATTGGCCGGGTGCGCTAGGAATGGTCGCTTATGGCCCGATTTTTTCCCGTACACCCCCAAATAACCTCTAACGAAATTCCCTGATCGGTCGATGTGAAGTTCCACGTCATGATCTGATTCACCGTAGGGACACGCCAGAAAAACCACTGGGGCTTCGAGCCCCTTTACTTTGTGGAGATTCATAATTCGTACTGCGGGCCGTTCTTTTGAACTCGCCGATATCCCATCGTGAGACGTAGTTTCCTGGGAAAGGCGCCCAAGTTGTTCCACTATCTGCGCAGTGGTCCAGGTGTCATGCTGAAACCCCCTGAGTATTTCTATTGCCTTGGAGAAACTTCCAGCCTGGACACTTCCCCCAGGTCTAATGGCGGAAAGCGCCAATAATCCCAGATCGGCAACGATTCTATCGAACGCCGCAAGTGGAGGCATCCTGGAAAGCCATAAGCTGTAAGACTTCATACGGGAGAAGGCGTCGCTAAACTGACCTGCAACCTCGGGATCCAGCCGTTCTGGAACTTCAGAATGAAAAGAAAAACGCCCTCCGGCTTTCTTGAACTCGTACAATGATACGTCACTCATACCAAAAAGTTCCCCACGAAGAACCGCCAACAAGGCCACGGGATCATCCGGGCGCACCAGAGCGTCAAGACATGAGTGCAGTATCTTCAATTCTCGGACCTCATTGAGAGCGCTCCCCCCACTGACATGGGTGGGGATGCCATACTCTTCGAGCTTGCCGGCATAGAAGCTGAGTAAGCCCTTGTTCCTGTTTATGATGAGGAAGTCGGAAGGGTCCAGTCTACCGGTCTTGCCCTGCATAATCTCCTGTTTGGTCCTTGGAATTGTAATGTCGGAGTCATCGAGGGCTCGTCGAATCGTGCGAGCTATCCAGTCCGCTTCGTAATCCAGGACTTTCTGTTTGTTGTCACATTCCTTTGGAATAGTGAGGGAATAAACCCCCTTGAGCGTTCCATCCGCCGAATCGCTTCGAGACGGATCGAGTCCAACATAACGAGGAGACTCCGGCGAGTCAGATTTATCAAACCGGACCACCGTACCGGAAAGTTCGCTAGGACTTCCATCTTGCGGCTCAAACACATGGTTCACCCATGAGATGACGCCATCCACGGTCCGGAAATTTGATGAAAGCTCAATCACTCTGCCATTTTGCGTGTTTCCTTTACGAATAGCCTCTTTTACCTCGTTATACGTAACGATGTCGGCTCTACGGAACCGATATATGGACTGTTTCGGATCACCCACCACAAAGAGCGACCCCGGCCTTGGGACAACCTTCCTCCAATCTTTTTCATCCATGTTCGATGTCGTGAGCAAGAGTATAACTTCAGCCTGGATTGGATCGGTGTCCTGAAACTCGTCCACAAGAAGGTGAGTAAAACGGTCTCGAAAATATGATCTCACATGGGAATTCTCCCTGAGAAGTTGGGCAGCCCGCATGAGGAGGTCTGTGTAATTTAATTGGCCGCGGGAGTGTCTCATCTCATCATAAACACTCTGGGCCCGGATCATTACTCTCAGGATGGGTCCATAGCGCCACTCTCTCCATCGTTTTAACGCCGGCTCAACGACATTCGATCGAAACTCTTTCCACCTGGCTTGTTCTGTCTTAGCCTCGTCTTTGGTAAATAATCCATCCTGAGTCCAACTGGTTAGGGTGATTTTGGCGTCCGCATCGAAGTTTTCAAGCACCGCTATAACATCCGCAGGCCACTCTAATGACCCGTAGTGAGACAGGATTCGCGGCGCCCGCCGGTACTTGGGAATCAGATTGTCGTTGCCCCATTGTTGAGGGAGTCTCGATGCAAGCGACCTCATGTGCGCAACATATTCGAAGATCTGTTCTCTAACAGGATCCAATAATGAAAAGTCGGGTTTACCCTCCGGTGAAGGCCAATCGGATACGTCGGGATAATTGGAGAAACGAACAAAAGTTTCTTCCAGGTCCTGAACCCGCAAGGCGAATTTCTCCAACTCAGGCAGGAAGCCCTCATTGTCCTCAGCGAGGAGCCTGGATGAATATTCAAGCCATGCCTCCTTCCGCAGAATCGCGTCCGCGTCCTCGTCAAGCTCCTGGAATGTGGGATCCACTCCAGCCTCGACGGGGCGCTCGCGGAGAAGGTGGCCACAAAACGAATGGATTGTGCCGATAAAACACTGCTCCATGTTTTGTAAAGCCTTCTCAAGATTGTCTTTGACTGGACCGGACTCTGAACGAACACATTCCTCCAGCTTTATCCGGAATCGTGATTTAAGCTCTGCCGCAGCTTTGCGAGTAAACGTGACCGCAGCCATGGTCCTGATGTTTTTGCACGTGCGTGACCGCAGGAGTTCAACCATACGCTGGACCATGCTGGATGTCTTGCCGGTGCCTGCTGCGGCCTCCACTAGCAGATTACGGTCCAATGCCTCTACAATGAGTTGACGCGCTGCCTGATCCTTCAGGACAGTCACGTTTGCGGCCTTGCTCTCAGGCATTGTGTTCCTTTCCTTTAAGGATGGCGATCATGAGCGTAATTTCCTGAATGGCTCTATGCCACTGTTTGCGAGGTTGGCTATTTTGAGCTTCGTAGCTTCGACTGCATCCTCAATGTATCCGAAAACCATCCCGTAATCCGTGAAAGTCACATCTCGTCGATCGGTAGTGAACGGAAAGCACCCGGAACGGAGCATTTCCACAAGCCCAGCAATGACTTCTTTTCCGGCATTCAACTGATGGGAGTCCCAGCAAATGCGCTCACCATGCTCGCGTATGCCTGGGAAAAAATAACCGAAGGTTGCCACGGAGCAATTGGGTGAGCATATCTCTCTAAGACGTTTTTCAGACAAAGCCAGGTACAGGGAGCTTTGAATCTTTCTGCCCTGGCGAAAGGGTTCGTTTCGATCGTATCCCCATGCCGATCCGGTCTTGTAATCCCATACCGAAAAAATATGTTTGGAGTGAGATAACTGATCAATGCGGTCAATTCGGCCTCGAGTCCTGATCGACTTTCCGTTCGGCAGTTTGATCGTGACCGGGTCCGAGGTGTCAAGAGGGGTTGGATCCCCATCTTGAGGCAAACCAACCGCAGCTTCAAAGCAGAAAGGATCACTCGACCGGCAGAGGACCGCTTCTTCGTGAAGGAAGATTGACGTGGTTCTGCGAAACTCCTGGACGGTTGCTTTGAACAAGTCCTCGTTAGGTGGAGGGATCATCTTCTTATATATATCTATTTGGCTATCGAGGATGGCGGACATGACGGGGGCGTCACGGTCCACATTAGGCAGAAGCCTGTCTCTTTTCAGCGTCGCCATGAATTCCCGAAATACCTGGTGCAGGAGAGTCCCCTTCTGAAGAGGATCCAGCCATATTGAAGGATCGACTTTGTATTCTTCGGGTACTTTCACTTCGAGTACGTACCGGAAAAAATATTCCAGGGGACACGAGCCCAATTTTTCTAACCGACTCGACGAGAGTATCGGCCCGTTGAGCGAGGTTGGGTCAAGATCGATACCTGCTTGTGGGACCCAGCCATCATATTCCGTGAAAAACTCGCTCTGCCTTTGTGAAGCCGCCACCATTCCCTGTCCTAAATGTGGAAAACTTTTTGCGACAAGTTTTTTGGGTTCGATGATTTCCTTGTCGCCACAGGCTCTCCAGAGCCACCATTCGGAAACATTCGCGCATTGTTCAGAAATCCGGGCGGCAAAGGATATGGGATCGCGAACCCATTCAAGGAAATCGTCCTGGTTAGCGTCGTGGTTACCGGAAAGGATCCTGAATGCAGACATCAAGACCGAACCGGGAAACATCTCCCTATCGTCATCCAGACTCCGGCAACAGTACGATAGTGTGACAGATCCTCTAAGACGAGAAAGTAGTCTGGCGAAATCCTCCATTTTCTTGCTGACGCGGCCGGAGGATGTAGGGAGATTTGACGAAATCTTCTGACGCTCCCCATCTAAAAGGAGCGGATCCTGTAATCCGGCCCCTGGGAACCTGGAGTCATCCAGCCCTAAGATAAACGTGTTCTTTCGACCGGAATGCCCCCCGTCCCGAACCGTCGCAACGTAAACACATCCTGGTCTAGGCCCCCTGCCGGCTACACTCAGCACCCCAGGAAGTTCAGAAAGCCACTCCCAAATATCGAACCCCCGATAATCATGATCCTGGTCGATAAACGATGCTAACTCATTGATTTCAGTTTGCAAGCGTCCCTTGCTGTATGCATCCGGCTCGTTTACGCATCTGCAACAGTTTTCAAGAAACCAGGAAGCCGTCTCAAGGATTGTCGCCTGGCTGGAATCTTTCGTCGGGCTTCCTTCCAAGAGCTTTTGAACGAGACCTCGAACCTCACTAAGACATTCTATTCTCTTGCTATGCCTGCCGGCTCCATCAGGAACAGCGTCTTCGTCGGACTCCTTGTCTGGAAGCGGTTGTTCAAGCGCATGTATCTGGTCATCAATAGCCTTCAGGTATCTCTGCGCTCCAGATCCAATAGGTAGACTTCTGAGCGACGCAGCAAGTAATGAAAAGCTGAATCCATATTCTTCCGCCTTGTCTATTCTGAGTAAGCCGTCCTGAATCATCCTGACGAGTGTCCACTGTGTGTGATCATTTCGGATCCAGCAAAGCCACGCTCGAAGGGCCTTGCCCGGTCTGCTGTAACTCGCCGGGATGCCTTCGGAGAATGTGACCGCAATTGATTCAGCGTCGTCAGACTTAAGGTTCCAGGCCAGTTCATAGATCAATGGGATGTAGGTAGTTCCGTCAGTATGCAGGATTTCTACCTCGTCGAAGGGGATGGATCTCTCAGCGCATCTACGAAAAACCTCTCGAACCTCGTTTACTTCACCAATGGCCCTGTAAATGAACGCAGTATCATCGCCCTTTGGTGGAGGGCAATCCGTTGGGCTCAAAATTGCTCTCAACAGGTCTCTGTCGGTTCGATCATCTTCCGGGATTGTTCCTATGATGTCCTCATCGAGAATTTTGACATGATGTTCGGGAAAAGCGTTCAGAAATCTCCTTTCAAGACCAGTGGCGGCATCCCAGAGGGTCATGGGAGCCAAGATCATGGTATCCGGGAATATCGCGCCTGGATTATCCTCCAGTGTCCTGGACGCTATTTCCAGTATGTCGGCGAAATCCACAAGCCTATGCGTTTCTAAATCCTTTTCGTATTGTAGGAGAATTTTCCGTATCTCCTGACCCTTGTTCTCAACCTCAAACACATCGGGATCAAGATCCGCCGCCTTGAGTCCGGATAGGCGCATGTCGTTAATTGTTGACATGAAAGCCTGAATAAGTCCTCGACTTGGCTCAAGGGCTGTGAAGTATCCTTGACCAACTTCCTTGAGCTTCGAAAAAATTGATGAAACGAGCAATTCTGTGCGTAGTCGACCAATATAAGTTTTGCCTGTTTGATCAAGCTCATGCATGGCCAGGTCAAGCGCTGCACGATGCAGGGTCTTCACCCTGACGTTCAATACCGGCTGCCCTGAGCGGGTAACGTTATCAAGCCACTGGAATCCGACCCTCATCGAAGGCGCAATCAACCATTTCGGATTGATCCTATAATCCTTGCAAATAGCGGCCAACTGAGTGTCAAATAAATTCATGTTGCGTGCAGGCATGTTTGTAATCCTCGGATGAGTGCGCCGAAGAATAGGGGATTCTAAAATCAATTCACAACCCCTCGATCACCCTGATTATTCACTATCGGGGCTCACATCTTGATAGCATATTTCGGTCCTTTATGCCCCGAACTTATCGGTCGACGTATTCCATAATTTAATTGAGTTGCTCTGATGCTACAGATCTCCGCGCCCCATTTCCGCTCCGTTAACGCAAACCTGACGCTCTTCGCCGTTCAAGCGGGATTTTTCCGGCCCGGTGTTAGCTGGCGCACTGGTGGCCAATTGGTACTACCACGGGTATTGTCTGGCAAGTAGCTGTTTGGCCTTCGGGGCTGCGGCATTGAGTGTGGCATTGGCTGTCAGTTCCTCCTAAAGACGCTTCAACGGGGAGGAGGCGTCACAACTGACAGAGATGTAGGCAGGCACGTTACGGCAAAATCTGTTTGAGGCACGCCTGATGAGCAGTAGTGGAGAAACGGTCATTGAAAAGGCTCTCCACGTTGCTGCCCCATTTCAGTCACTGGTTCATCTCCGGCAAGGACCGTTCGGAACTCAATAGATACCCTTGGACCCGGCAGTGCGAAACTCAATGGTTACGAAAAATAAACTGGCTGGATACATCAGGTTGAATATATCGGTAAGATCATGTAATATAAAAGCTATTTTTCGCCATAAAACAGCATAATATAGCTTTTCATTTAACCCAGCATCACACCCCCATGGAGATCAAAATGGGACATGAACCTTTTGTTGGCGCCTCATGTATGCCTGATGCCATTTCGGTTAGCCGGTTTTTCTGCGGAGATTTAGTTGCAATTCCTGTTGGGCAGATCCACCTATGAATTTCATCCCAGGCGCTGCCATGGTCCGAGTCGTTTTGCCCATTGTCTCCTGCTCTCTCTTAGTCGGCCTGTTGTGGGCTGAGAAAACAGACAGCTATAAACTCATCTTACTTTTCAAAGCGCCGCTGTCGAGCCTATTTGTTTTAACTGCGGCTCTTCTACCTCATCATTTTAAGCGATATTGCCGCTTGGTGATCACGGGTTTAATACTCGGCCTCGTGGGTGACATTTGTCTTGCGCTCCCCGGGAATATGCCATTCCGATTCGGTTTAGTGGCTTTTCTTGGGGGCCATGTTTTTTATATCCTTGCTTTTGCTCAACAGACCCAGCGCACGGACTGGTTTCATTCGGTCAACTTCTTGATTCTTGCTTTCAGTGGGTACGTATTGTGGTGGCTGTATCCCCACCTTGGCTCCATGCTTATCCCTGTGGTCTGTTACATCTTAATAATCAGCGTTATGGTGTCAGGGGCCTGGGCTGTATTCCGCAATCCTTACACGAACAGAATCTTTGCGTGGTCCATATTGTCCGGCGCTCTTTTATTCTACGTTTCAGACATCTTTGTCGCAAGGAATCGATTTATAGATCCCGACTTTCTCAATCGACTTGTCGGGCTGCCGCTTTACTACATTGGCCAGTTTATCCTGGCCTTTTCAGTTGGTTTGGCGGGGCGAAGGATTATGGAAAATCCCGGGTCGAAGGAGAAATAGCACGAGCCTAAAAATCCAGAGGCGTATCGCTAAGGTTTCCTGTTTACTTTTGCGAGTCCCTCCAACGACAACTGCTCCGGCAATCGTCACCCACCAGTTTCGGTATGATCTTCCTCACCGAGGGGCGCTTCGCAGGTTCCGGCAGGGACTGGGATTGTGGTTTATCTCGAAGCCTTCAAATTTCGGATAGTATTTTCTGAATGTCTGCTTTTGTGGTTTCCTGAAATTCAGGCTTCACTTCCAGGGTAATCGTGCGGTCATAGCCTGTGCTCAAAAGAGCATTGAGTATCGAACCGAAATCCACATTCCCTTCACCTATGGGAAGATGCAGGTCAGCTTTTGGAGAATCGCCTCCAAAGTTGTCATGCAGATGCACATGCCGAATAGACTTGCCGAGCTTCTCGATGAAAGACAATGACTTATTCTGTGAACAATAAAGGTTCGCATGCCCAACATCCAGTGTCATTCCAAGATGGGGAACTTCATCCAATACGGGCTCAATATCTTCAGCGGTTTCGGAAAGATTTTCGAGGTTGATGACCACTGAATTCTTTCCGGCGTATTGAACAAGTTCCGCAAGAACTCCTCTCTTCTCCGCCAACACAATGCCGCTCACAAATCTGCTGTCCATCAGGAAATGGATGTTGAGCGAATGGATGGACATCCGGCTCAACGTATCGACGGTAGCCATAAGATTCGGCAGATACCGATTCCAGAGATTCGCGGAATCATAGGGATCGTCTTCGAGAGGCCCGTGAGCCATCAGGAAGAATTTACCCATGCCCCCATTGATTATTCCTGACTCCCACCACATACGCCTTGCGCCGGCGTTTGCAATCGCTATCTCGCCGAAATCAAATCCCGCTGAACGCAATCTTTTGATATCATCGAGAGATTTTACAGGAGCCCCACAAAACATTGTTGGATTCCTCCACAGCTTGGTGACAGACCTAATCACGTTTCCACCAGATTAAGATCTTAGCCACTATGTACCCGATCAAGCCTATTACAATAAAGTAAACACCAGTGCGCACGCTGGATTTGTCCTCGGAGAAAAACAAAATCCAGCCTAAAGAACAAACGAGTATGCTTAAGACAATGTACAGCCTGTATCTCTTGCCTGTCAGGTCTGTGCCCACTTCAATTTCTTCAGCCGTAAGGAGGCTGCCGCAATGGGGGCATGACGCATCCCGAGTGGATACATCCTTGCCGCAGTCCGGACATTTAATCAGTCTCACTTTGAACTCCTGTATTTACAACCCGGAACAGTTCGTGTCCTTATCTGCCAGTGTTGGTAATCTGTCTGAAAGATGTCAACGAAATAATTGATCGGACCGATACAGTTCATAATCGAATTCTTCTAAAAACCCATCAGCTCAAGAATCCGATATGCCTGACGCCGGAATGACAATCTTTAAGCCTGGCTTCATCCTTCAGAGATGACAATACCATTTCATGAGTAATATCCTTTTTGTTCAGCGACAATTACATTTGTGCATTTTTCAGAGAGTAGATGCCTGTTAGAGATGTCTCAAATTTGTTTGAGGGGGCATTGTATTGCAAACGACTGAGGCTCAGGCGCGGAAACTGATGAAGGAGATTGGCAAGACAGGCAAGATCTGAGATTCGGTTTTAACAGCAGGGATGAGCCGCAACCTGGCTGCCAAGTATGTAACAATATGGAACCTGCCTTTAGAGCAAGAGAAACCAAGGATGATTCCGAAGACCTGCCCGTACTCCAGGGACAGGGAACCAATAATCAACATTCACAAGTGTATTTGTCGCAACTATCGTAACTCGGAATCAAAGTCGCAATCCCCCTAATGGGTCTGTCCCTGGGGTCATTATACGATAAGTATATTGACAAATAATAATTGGAATTATGTAAATTTAGTTGTTTGGCTTGTTTTTTGCTTCATTAAGGTTGCGCAAAATCAAGTTGAAGGGAGAGACGAAGTGAAAAATTTAATCCTACCGCTGGTAATTTTGGTGATGCTGGCTAGTAACGCGCTTTCAGAAGGTTTTAAAGGTAAATCTCCTGACAATAAAACTCACACGATTTATAATCGATACGGCGTTCAGCAGGGATTTTACAAAAGGGACAATCAAGGAAATATCCAATTCCAAAACCGGTATGGTGTTCAGGAAGGCTCCATGACCAAAGATGGAAGAATTCTGAATCGGTACGGCGTACAAGAAGGCTCCGTAAAGTAGTATTTAATTTGCGGAGATCGTGATGACGAAATAATTGATTTACTGATAGATTGCGATGGACCTAAAATGTTGTAGCTGAGCCTCCGGCTTTGAATTAGAATCAAACTCACTGCCTCCAGTGAACCGGAAATAATTTCGTGGATCCTTTCGTTCGGGGATCGGGCGAGACTCCTCAAACCAGAGCAGTGGATTAGACAGGTTGCAGTCAATATCAATGGAATCAAGGTCCACTACGACTCTTGGTAAGAGTTGAGTCGTTTTGGCAATTCCAATTTTTCAATTGCGGACATTATCACCATCAATCATTCCCATTAAGTAGGTAGAGGAGGCTCTATGAGCGAAATCCTATTGAATGACGAAATAAAATTGTGTTGGAAAGGTCCCTTCTCTTTTAAAGACTTGCTAACAAATGAACGATATAAGAAAGATTACAAATGCTCAGGAGTCTACCTGTGGGAAATGGCAAGCGCAGAAGCTCCCCAATATATAGGTAAAGCGACAGGAAGGCCTGGTCTGTGGCTACGACAATTTCACCACTACATAAGTCTTATTGGGGGCCACTATACTGTTCCGCCGCAGTTCACCAATAATGGGAAAGAGTGGATCTGTGATTATGAAAAGAACGAAGTGTTGGAGATACTTTTTAATGAACAGAAATTCAAGGAAGTTATCTCTTACGGCTTTCGTTATGCTGCGGCTATCAAAATCTTCCTTGCCAAATTGTCCCAAGAAAAAGTCAACATCGTCGAACGGAATCTTCTGCACGATCTAAAACCTTCAACCACGTTTTGGGGTACCCAAACCGTACCTAAAGAGCTAGTTAAAATCGTTCATTGCGAGACATCCTGCCCAACAACGATTGCAGGAGCATGATCAGAGTATGATTGGTTATGGGGGAACTAGGGATCAAGTTCGTAGCGCCAAGTAAAGGTATGTTTCTAAAGGGCGAAATAAATTGCTGTTGTCACAGAATTACTCTATTCTCAAATCCATTATGGCACACAAAATGTGGTGTCCACCTTTGACGATCGATCTTAATTAGGGAGGGCCACTACAAGAATGGAATCAAAGATCCAGATTGAGCAAATGGAAACGTTGGAAAAAAGACTTGGAGTTCCTATAAGCCAAGTCAGTGGAAGAACAGTGGATGACGCAGGTTTCGAGGTCATTTTTGAACTCAGAGTTCTTAACGGGGGGCAACTTAGAGAAAGCATTTGTGTCGTCGGCTTGATATACAACAATTCCGGGGAATTAATTGGAAGAAGTGAAAACTTCTTCGATTCAAAGAGGGTTTTTGCTTTTACTTCCGGGTCAGTATACTTTTTTAAGGTTACCGGTGATGATATAAAGAAAATAGTTATTTATCCAGAACGAAATTAGTTATGATCATCCCGTTGACATCATCATCTTTTTAGTAGGGAGAGTGATTTGAAGATATCTCTCTTTGGTATTATTCACTCAACAAAATCCAAATCTGCTTAATGACCGTATCTAAATCGTAATCTTCATATACATAGACCAATCTACAATTATTCTTGTGACACAATTCCGCCTTTTTCTTATCCAGTTTTTGCCTCTTTTTGAGACCCTCTTCCCCTCCAAAGAATTCATGTGCTTTCTGATGCTGTTCCCCTTGGTATTCAATTCCAAGTGACCTGTTGGGAAAATAAATATCTAAGTGCTGAGGGCTAAGCCATGATGGTCTTCCATGATGAATTATTTTTTCATTAGGGAAAACATCCAAAATGTTTCTAAAAAGTGTCGCTTCACTTACCCAGCCTTCACCGATTCTGGGTACACCTATCTCCTCTCTAGCAGTGTTCTCAGACTCTCTTATGATCCTCACACCTTCGTTCTTACACGCCATTTCAATAAGCTGCGGGATCCGCTCAAATTTCATAGACGGGCAATCATCTGCATACAAAACAGCGTCCGACAATAAATAATATGTGACTTTTTCCTTGTAACACTCTCTCATCCCCGGCCGGAGGTAGTCTTCTAAGTAATAATTGTATTCGTCCTCTTTTGGGTAAAACTCTTTAAGTTTTTTCAGGTCTTCAGGGGTTAGATCTGAGTAACTGAATTCTCGGCAGAAATGATCTATGAAATTTCGGCCATAAATTTTGTGAAAATCTTCTAGAAAGATGTTTATGTGAGAGATAATTTCTTCCTTATGTTGTTTACCAAAACCTGAAAGTGACTTGGAGCGCCCACAAAAAAGAAGAAGATCTTCCCCATCTATAGATGAGTCCGTACATTTTGGCGCAATATTGAGTACTCCGTCTGCAAAGAGCATTATCCAAGCTTTTCTGTACTTCCACGCCCCATCGTAATCACCCAAAGACAGATGGGCTTGGCATGTCTGCGCTGAAATATATGTAGATATTTGTTTTGTGTCGTAGCCTAGATTTATAATAGCAAATTTGTTTAGAAGCTCTTTAATGTCTTTTGAGATTACAAAATCATTCATAGCCTTAATCAAATAGGCAAATATGTAAGTTAGGTTACTCCCTAAATCAATATAGAAGCCATTCTCAAGCTCCCTACACCAATACTCATAGAATGCTTTCTGTTTCGGGGTGGCTGTAGACAAAGACAATACTCTGCAATATTCAGTCCAACTAGGCACACCTATATTTGAGATGATTTCTGGCATAGAACCTTGATTCCGCGATGATTCCGGCCTTGTCGTTTTACTGTAGCCCTGTTCCATATCAAGATAAAGTTAAATTGACCTCATCTTTTCATCCCTCCGAAACTGGCGGGTTTGGCGTTTTCGGGAAGAAAATTTAATTGACCATCTCACCCTGGTTCATGTAAGCTCATAGAGATAATTGTCTGAAGCATGGAAGCCCAGTGATGCCGTCGTTGTTCATCGTTGGGCTTTTGTGTTTATTGGGAACCCCGCTCTATTTTCCAATCTTTGGTAAAATTTTATTAGTTAGAATACTAATGAGTCGATCAGTGTAAAGTTGGTCTGAATTAAAGGTGAATTCATTTTTTCCAATACAGAAGAACAGTTGAATCTTGGTGTCAGGTATTATTTGACCTTTTTTGTTAAGGACTACCTCACCATTATTATTCGATTCAAAGCCATTTATTTGTAAGTTACAAGATTTAATCTCGTTGAGAGGAAAGAAAGTAATAATATTTCTAGGCTCTGAATCCTGTCTGTCAATTTTCATTAAGATATTTTCTGAGAAAAGATAACCTATGCTACCTTGTTTCTCCAAGAATATTTCTGTTTCCTCTGGATTTCTATCATTCAAAAGAGCTTCCCATAATTTAAAATCATGTTTAAGTAACTCTCGCTTCTTCAGTGGAACGTCAAATTCTTCCCAAATTCTAACCAATTCGTCACTTCCTAACATTCTTGGCTCCTTATAGAATGAAGTTATATTTTCATATTTACCCTACATAGAATAGCTAAATTTACAAATGGAATTAATTTATATGGATCTATGCTTTTCTATTCGTCGGTTTTTGTCCTTCGCAAAAACTAAAAAATTGGATCTCTACTCTTGAACGTGAAAGGTATTCCGCCGATTAGGCTATGGTAAATCGACAAAGTAAGCAATCCATTTTTGAGCGAATCATTAGCAAGAGCTTACCTTAACATTCTAAGCTAATTCGCTTGGCAAATTTGGTCCCTTTTTTCGGAATATATAAGTGTATAAATGATGATACTAATCTATAACTAGCTGAGAGGATTAGCTAAAATCAATGTGAGTAGCTATCTTTCCCGCCCTCTCACGGCGGAGACACCGGTTAGAAACCGGTTCGGACTGCAACCAAATGCTCGTGATATCAGTTGATAAGTTTGCTGTTTCCTCATTCTGATATGTCGTGATTTACGAGTTTGTTCGCAAATTTCCCGACAAGAGATACGAGATTCGGTAGGGATTTCCTTTCCCCCTGTAGATAACAGAATCGTAGTGTCGCCGTGAGCAAACATCATTGAGTCGACAACCTCCCACGAGTTCGTTGCTACAGTTCACGAGTTTTCGCGCACATGAACGTGACGGATCAGCTTCCCAAATCTTTCCATAATCGAAATTGACTTATTTACAGGGCCATTAAGGTTCGTATGCCCAACATCCAGCGTCATTCTGAGATCCGAAACTTCATTAATTACCGGCTCAAGGTCTTCTGCGGTTTCGGAAAGATTCTCAAGGTTGATGGTGAAGGAGTTTTTTTGCCATACTCGACCATTTCTTTGAGGGCTCTTTTCTTCTCGGCCAATCCGAGATCACTGACGATTCTCCTATCCACAAGAAGATGGATATTCAATAATTGGGGGAATTTACCAGTCCCATCATTCATCATTCGTCCATAATATGGCCAAAGTTGACGAACCCCGTGACAGACGCGAAACTTTTATTGGACGGCTGTGATATTATATCAGCTATAAGAGCCGCTACATTCGGAGGAGGCAGTCAATGCCATCATCAGCTATTGCCACCGTTGTCAAAATGATGCAGAGCTTGCCTGATGCAACTCAAAACCAAGTTGTTGAACATTTGAGAGAATATCTCGAGGACATTTGTGACGAAAAACTCTGGAACGAAGCATTCGAAAAAACTCAGGATAAGTTGGTCGCTACAGCCATACGTGTGCGGCAAGAAATTAGCAGCGGACAGACCAAGCCATTGGATTATGACCAATTATGAAGTCGAATGTGGTGTCTTCTTTTTGGGTAGCTTACCGGGCTATGGACGGAGCAATACGGCGTAACGCTCGAAAAGCATATGGTCTTTGGGCTGAAAATCCCTTCCACTTGGTAAACAAATGTGGACGTGGCGACGCCGATGAATCAAGTCACATTGACTTCCTGGTTGAAATGGAACCCAATCGAAATCTGCTTGACCTAGGAGCGCTACTAACCGACTTACGGGAGCTTATGGGCCGGAGAGTGGACGTAGTTAGTGAGAAAGGACTCTACTGGCTGTTACGCAGGCGAATCCTGAAGGAGGCTAAACTTCTTTGACGATGGAAAGGACTGACCAGTTTAAGGGATGTGCTGATTCAAAAATATGAAGGTGGTGTTATTTTTCACATTCCATGGACAGAAACGGCGTTATTTTCGCATAATATATTGACCTCAGGGGGAGAAATGTCAGAATAGATGGACTGAAATAGGGCGGTTGAATGACAACATTTTTGTGGAGCGTCTCGGTAAAGGGGGCAATTTCCGTTGTAAGAGGCAAATCATGAGGTTTTCCAAGGGCGAGCGCGGCGGGATTGTTGGCAGAGTTGTGGCGATGATAGCACTTCTAGTGATCACGCTGGTGGTGTATGTGCTTTGGGCTGTCTTGCCGAACATCACAAAATTACTAACAGAAAATAAGCAGTTAAGACTGGCGATTACGAACCTGACGCAAGAAGATACGATTGGATATGCAAAGGTGATATGGCAGGGTGAGAGGGACGGGTACCCAGGCGTAAAATTCACTCGTCTCGTGTTCGTTGAAACAGACAGGAATAACAAAAGTAAAGAGGTCTTGAGAAAAGAATACGAGATCGAGGGCGATGTTATCCACTTCGATGCCCTCATCGTAAAATTTGGCAATAAAGTAGTAATGGATGGCAAGGAAAAAGCTCTATATCTGTGGCGTAGAGTCTATGGCGACCATACAAGCCCTGATCAAGGTTTTCCTATTGAGACTGAGGGAACTGAACCTGAGCGTTACTCGGGATTGTTAGAGGAGGGTTCAAAGTCTCTGACTGTTTTCCAGCGGCTGGTAAACCCACTTTTTGCACCACAAAAAGACAAGTTCTGGTCAGAGATTTGGAAGTTATCACATGATAAAGACAAGTTGATCGACATAGGCGTCGCAGCAATATATGGAAATGTTGTTTACAACCAGATGATTCAAGGCAAGATTTACGTGTTTAAAATTAGCCCCAACGGGAATCTATTCCCCGAAGAGATACTAGATCCCTCACCACCACCGATACCGCAATCACCGCCGCCACCGATACCGGCAGCGCCACCGCTGCCAATCAAACCATATGGGGAAAGACTCTACGACAAAACCATTGAGGAGACAAAAACAGTAATTGAAAAAATAGATTCTTGGATCCCCGAACCTACTGGCAAGTGAAGCTAATTTAGCAGCGCCTGCGAGCTTGGTCGTCGTAGGCCATAACTCAAATACCGAATGCTTGCAGGCGCCGCTACTTCTTGACCCATCTCGGATCCTTATTCGGCGCCTACATTTTTTCGCAATAGCACAAAGAAAATCGCTCCGAGACTGAACTTCATTTGGAGAACAGATATGACTCATGGAAATCACGGTCATTTATGAAACGGTTCGTCGATATTGATGATTTCGCACTGCGGCTATGGATGTGTGTCGTGATAATGGGTGAAATCTACTCACATTTGCTCAAGTCGAAATCCGGCGACCCTATGCGACTGTACTACAGGGGGTTTTCTCTTCATGTGTATCCTAATGAAGGATCGATTCGACTAGCCAAGGCGATAGAGTCCGCAATGATTTCTCTGGGATTAATTTGGAGCGAATATCATACTGAAGACATTCCTGAGGAACGCATGAAGCTTGTGCCCGGCACAAAGGCTGTTTACGAGCGGCCAAACCTGTTTATACTGCGAAGCGCCACTGTGCCTGCAGTGATTATCGAGTGCGGGTGCATTGCGAACCCCGAAGAGGAGGAGCTTCTCAAAACGGTAGAATATCGCAGCAAGTTGGTTCAGGGCATCCGGCAAGGTGTCCTTTCCTTTTTGGAAAGCAATAGCATGGCTATTCATGGAGAAAAAAGAAGGCGCATTCTGTCCAAGTCGGATGAAAAAAGGGAACTGTGAACAGGATTCCGGGGGTAAGCCACACCGAACAGTCTTGTATAAAGAGATCCCACTCCCTGGTTATGATCAAGCACTGTCCATTAGACCTTTAAAGCGCCTCTAGAATTTGGGGATTTTTCAACGTCTTGTCAAAGCGATGTGGATACCTACGTATCTTTGTTCCAAACGAGGGAAATGCTCAAATATGACGTTTATCTGAGTTCTGGAACTTCGCTTAGTACGGGCTCAAGGTGTTCAGCGGTCTCGGAAAGATTCTCAAGGCTGATGGCAACCGAGTTTTTGCTACCATATTCGACTATTTCTTTGAGCGGCTCTTATCTTCTCGCCAATAAGAGATTATTCACGTTTTTCCTATCCACAGAGAGATGGATATTCAGGGAACGTAAAAACTTATCCAGGCCACCGTTTATAACTCCGGATTCCTACCGCCTGTGCGACAATCTGAACAGGAGTCAAAAACGTAGTGGGGATCGGATTGGAACTGGATTGGCCACATGAACAGTTTTTAAGACAAACAGCAAAATGGGGGAGCTGATATGGCTGTTTGCCAACGCTCTTAATAATGGGCTTTACTGGTTTTCTTATAGCGATTTTTGGCCGATGAAGGCTCACCAAATCATCTCGGGGCTGTTGCATAGAAATGTTATAAGGTTTAACTTTGTCCTTTCTCATCGCGCTCCTGGAAGACTTCCTTGGCCGCGAACATCCCATTCAAGGCTGCCGGAAATCCAGCGTAAACAGCCATCTGGATGACAATTTCAACAACTTCCTGACGTGACAGGCCAACATTGAGAGCGCCGTGGATATGGACTTTGAGTTGTGGCGTTGCCGTACCCAAGGCAGTAAGCGCTGCGACAGTAGCGATCTCTCGTGATTTCAGATCCAGTCCTGGGCGACAATAGACATCCCCAAATGGGAATTCAATCACATATTTGGCGAGGTCGGGAGCGATATCTTTCAAACTCTCGATAACTCTTTCTCCCGCTTCGCCATCCACCTCTTTAAGTTTTTCGAGCCCTCTTTCGTATCTGTCACTGGACATTGTGGTCCCCTTTTTCTTCCATGATCAGTTTGAGCGCCCACCTTTTATGTGGCGCAACCTGGCGCCGTCAATTCTTGTCAATACGCTTCTACCCCGTGAATCACTTTGCCTGCTTCCAGCCAGAATAGACCGTTTCTATCTCAATAGAAAGAGAACCCACCGCCTAATTTGGCTCCACGGATAGAAAAGTTGAAAAGGATAACACATGGAGAGGAAAATATATCGCCGCCCAGGAGCCAGCATACGTCGCAAATCTCCGGACGTAACAACTTGTTGCTTTGTCAAAGTGCGCCGGAGCGAAGTCAGGGGATGCGCATGGCAATAGACACTGATTGACATGGCTTCTCTTAATATCTTTTCAGCGCACTCTCTAACAAATATTACCTTCAGTTGACCGAAAAGGTTGTAGGGCAGGCACTGGGACTGAATTGTCCACTATTTGTTAAGAGCCCACCAACAGTAATTTCACGTGAGTGTCGTAGAAACTCACGCTCCCGCCCACTGGATCAAGCATACAGGTATTCTTTAACGCCGGATCAACCCACATCGCTGCGTTGGCGTGTACGCCGGTGGCCCGCTTCGGTTCACCCTTGATGGTCTTTCCATCTATGGAAAAATCAACCGCCCCGGTGGCCCAATGTCCAAATCCTAGCGCAAAGCTTATCACTCCAGGTCGCATGGTTTGTGTGAGTTGCAATTTACCGATCATTGGCTTGGTAGTGCCAGCCCCCAAATCCCAGTCACCTGTTGGATTGGTCGCACTTACAACTTTCACTCTTTGGCCATCCTTTAAACCTAGCCCCTTGGCGTCAACAGGGTTAATCATGATAGCGTTTTCCGGCATCAGGGGATGTAGCCACTGATTAGTAATTGTTCTGCTCTTGGTGTGGACAATAGATCTATAAGTTATCAAGGCCAGATCGTAGCCTTTCCTGAAGGCGTCCGGCTGGTTCCCATGGTAATCCATGATAGGAATATAGTTCGCGTACCCCAGGTTCCTTTTACCAGTCCCCGAGTGAATAGTCGAAGCAGTCTTTTCCTGATAAAGGTTCAGGAGTTTTCCATAAGGATGAGCCAATCTATCACCCTTGTAGGCTTTGTCATGATCTTCAAACCTACCTCCACGGTTCAAGACATAGACTACCTTAGGCCAAAGTTTCTCGCCTGCGATTGTCTTCCATCTCTCGACGTCGAAAACCGTCTTGGGTAGATTCTTTCGGGCTTCGAGGAAGACCTCGATTTCTCTTTGATCCGCATCTGGAACTGAACCTGATCCGTCAGGTTTTTCACCAAAGCCCAGGTTCGCTACAGCTCGAATATAAAAGTCATCAAAATGTCTTAGATCCAGACCAGAGCCGAACCCATTTTCGCCAAACCCTGGGAGTTTGAGGTTTTCTGCCATGGCAAAGAGCATGCTCTCAAAGCTTATAGGCATTTCAGAGCCAAAGACTTTGCAATCCTCAGGGATAGGGGCCATTGCAGGCTGTCTGACCGGCTGTACCTTGCACGGCATACTCGGGTGACTGCCCTGAAACTCCCAGCGTTCCAGATAGGACAGATCAGGGAATATGTAATCCGCATACATTGAAGTCGAGCCAATCAGTATGTCGGATGTCACAAAAAGAGGCACTTTATCAATATCGCAAAGAATTTTGATGTTAGTGTGGCCGGCCGGCAATGAATATGTAGGCGCTCCCATGTACCAGAACAATGCTTTTACTGGGTAGGGATAGGCGTCCCCTATAGAAGGGATAATCTCCTCATAGATGTCACTGCTAAGAGGATACCAATTACGTTTTGCCGGATAGCCTTCAAATATGGTTGACTTCTCATAATCCACACCGTGTCTGATGCAGCTTATCCCGAATGAAGTCGGCTTCCCGGGTTGTGAGGCAAGGTCATAAAGTTTGCCTTTACCGCCCATCGTGTCATAAGTTGACGCTATACACATTCCACCTTTTGCGTCAAAATTGCCGAGCAGCATGTTTAAAGTCATCCAGCTTAGGACATTGTAAAAACCATTTGTATGCTGAGCAGGCCCTCGATGGATATCAACGGCGGCCCTTTTCCCATAACTCGTAAGTTCTCTCGCCACATCAACCATGTCTGATTCTTTTACGCCGGCGATTTCAGCCCAATCTTTCCCGGATTTCTGTTTAGTGCTTTCTAGAAGCACTTGCAGACCAGATTTTACAATTGTGCCATCCGACAATTTAGTGTCTACGAACAAGTCGGCGATGACAGGATTCTTCGTATCATTTGGGTCGAATGCGGTGGGCACGCCTTTGACCATTACGACAAGGAATTTTTCCTGATAATCTTTGCCATCTTTAGTCTTTCGGGTCTCAGGCGCTGTCAAACCCATATCAGCGGCTCTTACAAATTTCCCCGGCTTCCCGTCTCTGATCTCCACCAGCCATGTGGAATTTGTCCAACTCGTCTCGCCATTAGCCGTCGCTGCGGCTTTGTTGGCATTGGATAGAAACTTCTCATCGTAACGTTTGTTCTCCAGGATCCAGCGCATCATCCCTGATGCGAGAGCCGCATCGGTCCCGGGCTTTATAGGTAACCACTTCCACGCTTTGGACGCGAGTTTGCTAAAGCGGGGATCAGCTACGGCGATTTTCGTAAAACCGCTTACCAAATTCGGGGTCAATCTTACTGCCCTGTTTGGTGGGCCGTAATTGCCTTCAAATAGATTCGCCCCGACGAAGAAAACGAATTTGCTGTTTTCAGTGTCCGCCTGCCAATAGAATTTCTTGCCGTCAGAGAACTTCCCATCAACGTACTGTTCACTTATTGCCTTGCAAGTGAAATAAAGTGAACCTTGACATACGGTAGTGTGGCCATGAGCGTTCGTGGTTCCGAGGCCATCAGAGAACCTTTTGTACAGATCACTTCTTCCACCCTTCAACCGTCCCCACGCCACTACTATCTGATTGTTTTTTGGACCGAGATCGGGATGGTTCGGGTCAATCAGTTTGTCCAGATTAGCGGAGTGCTTTTGCTTGAATTCTTCGACAAGCGCCTTCTTTTTCTCCCTGTCCTTCTCATCCAGGATAGCCTTGACATCCGTGGCCATGGCCTTGGCGACTTTCCCGTCCTTCAGAACAGCTATTTTGGATAATCCTTCAACTTCTCTGTTCTGTTCCCCTGGAACATTGGCAAATAGTTTGCCGCCTTCCGTGATTTCCTTGATCGCCTGTTCGAAGGGGATGGTAGTCCACTTGTTTTCTCCCCTTTTACCGGCCCTTTTCAGGACCTTTCTGATCCTGTAAGGATCGTAAGCGGTTTGAAGACCAGCCTGTCCTTTTGGACAAATCGCCCCGTCAATGGCCGCTCCAGTGTCTACATTGGTTTTGAACGGTATTTGCGGGAGAAGTGTCCAGGGGTTGTAAGGATTTCCGT
Source organism: Desulfomonilaceae bacterium (assembly GCA_041662605.1). NCBI lineage: Bacteria > Pseudomonadati > Thermodesulfobacteriota > Desulfomonilia > Desulfomonilales > Desulfomonilaceae > Desulfomonilaceae bacterium. The sequence continues at coordinate 26,379 of JBAZSD010000029.1, read as the reverse complement.
CAATCTTCACTATTATTCCATCCTGCAATTTGGCCGATATCCCACAGCCGGTGTTGCATTGAAGGCACGCCGTGTAAATTATGTTTGAGGGTTTGGAGAGATTATAATCAACATCCGGCCGATCATTGTTCATGATTGCCGATTCCCGTTGATTCGAAGCAGCTACGGCTTCAGTTCCGGTAAGAGCTATTCCACCACCCAAAAGAGCGCCACCAGCCAAGAATCCTCTCCGTGATGAAAGTTTGCGATCATTGTCGTCGTTCATTGTAAAAACCTCACAATTCCTTTTACAGGCGGGATTCGACAAGTTGGCTCAATTTGACACCAACGTAGAAAATGGTCATTCCAACTGCAATCATAAGCAAAGCCACCAGGTATTCCATAGACGAGATGTGGTATTGGTAAGACAACCTCGGGTCTTGAAAGGCTTGGGCCAATCCTGGGATCTGTCCAATTACCTGCCCAGGAATTAAAACGCAAAGACGTGCGGCGCCAAACCCGATTATCGCTAGTAACGAGGCGAAAACCCATCCGTTTCTGTTGTTCATCGAGAGAAGAATAAACGGGGCCAGGACACCGACACCAATGTGCAAGATCCAGAAGACGGCCCAGTATCCTCCGAAGAGGAGATACTCGGTGTTCGGTGAGGACACTCCCGGATTCCAAAATGTGATTGAAAATTCCGCGAATTCAAATACCACGTAAACAATCAGACCAATTATGATCGCCGCCCTCAACATTCTGAGAGCCGAGTCCAAATGGGACTTGTCAGTTCTGGGAGATGTCTTTGGCGCAATGGCCGCTCGAACGAACAGTAGTGAGCCGGCGCCCAGCGTAATTGCGGACACGAAAAATAGCATCGACAGAAGCGGACTGTTCCAGAATTCATTTGTGCGAACAGCCTCAAAGAACACGCCGCTCTGGCTCGGGAAAAGTATCGAGAAAAACATTCCCAGAGTAATCAAAGGCTTGAGCCATGAACTTTTTTGTTTGAAACTCAACAACCAACACAAAGCCGCCACCACAAGAAATATGTTGTACATCCAGGCGTTAAAAGCCATCATGCTTGTGAATGAAGGGTGAATGAGAATGTTCATTAAACGGTCCATCCGCCCCAAATCCATCCACACACCCAGGAACGCCGGTAATAGAGCGGCTAGACTCAACACTATTGCGCATCTCAGGTCTGACGGCCTGGCAAATCCATCAACTCCGAATAAATAGCCAAGGCCACCCAAAATAAAAGAGCCTCCTGAGATTCCGACTGCAAGAAAGTATACGCCAATCCATAGGCCCCACGGGACGTAGCAACCGTAACCGCTTGCGTTATGACCATAGGTCATTCGAAAGACGACGCCAACTATGCCTGCGACAAGAAAAAGGATCCAAACGAGCCACAAAATCGGGGTCCATTGCGTGGCGAGCGATGACCCAGTCTGAATCGTGCCGGAGGAGTAATCTTGCTTGGTCATGGAATATCCTCCCTTCCTAAACGATGTAGTAACACTGGGGTTTGTTGTCCCAATGCGGTAAAAGGGTCTGAACACTGTTCCTGGTCTTTAATTCAACGACAAGGCTGTCCTGATCGTTAGAATCCCCGAAGTATGTGGCCCTGCCTATGCAGGTTGTTACGCACATCGGCAACAAACCGTTTTCGAGGCGATGCAAACAAAAATGACACTTTCTTGCGTTTCCGACCGGTGAGCCATGGTCCTTACGATTCCAGGACTTGCCGTATTCGTTGCTGGGCAAGCCTTCCCAGGGAGCAGGTGATCCATAGATGGGCCTTTCTTTACCCTCCGGGGCCCCCAGAGCCTCATTTGAAGTGTAGTATCTACCAAAGTCGCTTGTCCTTGCGCCGTAAGGGCATGCGTTGAGGCAATATCGACATCCGATGCATTTGTCATAATCAATTACGACAACACCATCAGGCCGCTTCCACGTGGCCTTCACCGGACAAACCGGAACACAGGATGGGTTTTCACAATGCATGCAGGGCCTGGGAAGAAAATGAATCTGCACATTGGGATATTCGCCAATTTCCCTCTGAATGACCGGTCGGTATACAACCCCGGGAGGTAGTTTATTCTCGGCCACGCAACCGATTGTGCAGGCTTGACAACCTACGCATTTCCTGAGATCGATCACCATAATCCATCGTCGCTTTTCAACAGGTTTAGACATGGCCAAAGCCAACTCTCGTTGCATTCTTATGTGATCGTCTTCATTTGGTTGAGGTTTAAGATCTTTCAAGGCGGTTAGATGCCTCACGGTTTTCTCGCCGGTAGGATCCTTGGATGTCGGGGCCATCCTGTCCTTAACAATCACAGCGCCGGCCGCCACTGCTCCAGCGCCGACTAGGCCACCCGCAAGAATAAATTCTCGCCGGTCCATGATCTCACTCACCTTCTTCATCACATTCTCCTTATTCTTCTCACATTGATCCGATCAAACTCACATAATGAATCAGCGATATCTGATTACCCATTCGGGTATTTGCTTTTGAGTTCCGGGTCCAGATTGATCTCAGTCATGCTGTTAAGCCAGAAGAGAAGCTCCTCTTCGCTCAAGGGCTTGCCCAGGCAGGCGCAAATATCTTCTCTTAATGAGTCCATAAGCTCCGGATGATAATTTCGACTCGAAAATGCGACAATCTGCACTCCCTTATGATTTCGTTTAAAATCCCGAATTTGCCTATTTGTAATATCTTTTTCGTCAAGATCGAGAAGTATGATGTTTGCCCAAGTCGGATCCAATTTTTCCTTCGCGTCCTCAACGGATTCACAAGTCTCGATCTCATAACCACCCTCTTCCAAAGTTGATCGGATCGCACTGTCCAAGTAAGTTTTGGTGCCGACAATAATTAGCTTAGATCCCATGGGAGACAGGCCTCATTAGAATAATGGCGACATACATACAAAAGATGTGCCAGATCCGGGACACACGGATAGATAGGTCCGAATCCGCGATGACTGAGACATTAATATCCGATTACAAGCTCTTTACGGGAGGAGTTAGATAAATTGATGGAAATCGTGTCGGAAATATACGCTTGTGTCATGTTTTTGGACATGATTAAGTTCAGGTCAAATAACATAATATAAGTCAGATAGTTAGGTGTGTCCACAAATGAGACGTGTCCTGTGCGCAACAGCCTAAAAAGATGGTGGACACCGTCGATCTGATGCTGCCAGCTTCCAAAAAAGTCAAATAGCAGGGGGGAATTTTGGAGGAAAACGCCGCGATGGCAATAACGATTCAGGTCCTCAAACCATAATTCATAATCGCCTATTGAATGATACGCTTGTCCAACCCGTATCGGCGCAGCTTCGAATATAGTGTGCTACGGCCTATCCCCAACTCTTGCGCCGTCTTCTTCTTGTTCCAGGCATTTCTGGACAGAGCCTTTTCCAGGAAAGAACGCTCATTTTCGGAAAGGTTCGGCGCAACCCGGGGTTGAGCTATTGAATCAAAAGTTTGGAGAGAACCCGGCAGATCTCCGGCTTCAATTACATGCCCCTTGGATCTGACCACTGCATGTTCGACACTGTTTTCAAGTTCCCTGACATTGCCGGGCCATGAGTAGTCCATGAGTATCCTGATGGATTCAGGGCTAAATTCTTGAACGTTTTTTCCTTGTTCGAAACAGAACCGTTTCAGGAAGTGACGGGCTAACAGGGGAATATCATTTCGTCGTTCTCTTAGTGGCGGCAGATTGATCGGAATGACATTTAGTCGGTAAAATAGATCTTCCCTAAATCTTCCATTTTGAACTTCCTCCAATAGGTTCTTGTTGGTCGCTGCCAGGATTCTCACGTTGACCGAAATTGTTTGAGTGGCCCCCACGCGCTCAAATCTTTGCGTTTGCAAGACTCTAAGTAGCTTGATCTGAGCCTGAGTCGGAACTTCCCCAATCTCGTCCAGGAAAACAGTGCCCCCATCGGCCTGCTCAAATCTTCCTGCTTTCTGCCTCAAAGCGCCCGTAAAAGCGCCCCTCTCATGGCCAAATAATTCACTTTCTATAAGGGTCTCAGGATAGGCTGAACAATTGATGACAACGAATGGTTTGTTACTTCTGTCGCTTCGCTCATGAATGGCCTTTGCGACCAACTCTTTCCCTGTGCCGCTTTCTCCCTGGATCAAGGCTGTAGCGTCGGTTGGGGCAATATCTTCAATGAGTCGATAGACTCTCTGCATTTTGAGATCTTTACCAATAATACCGCTAAACTCTGAAGACGAGTCGAGTTTCTGCTGGAGATTTAGGATAGCCTCCTCATGCGCAATGGAGCGCTTAATAACACCGCCGGCCTGATCTAATATCAGACTTACCATCCGCATCTCTTCAGAGTCACACTTACACGTTGGAGAGCAGTCTATGATTAGAATCCCGTAAATTACACCCTCGGTCTTGATTGGGACAATCGCTTGGCGGTCCGAGCGCTGGAACGAATTAGGGAGGGGTATATTTATAAAACATGGTCCAGTTTCAAGCTTAGGCTCGGTTAAATTGTCAATAATCTGGATTACCCTGTTTACTTGGTCCGGATCACGCAATGTAACAATTTCCGGGTCTCTAATAATGAAAAAAAACTCTCTGTTTTCATTTAATAACAAGATTGTAATCCTGTCATTCAGCACTACTTCACTGAGTCGGGACATCAAAGTTTGTCCCAATTCTTGAAGGTTTGGGAGCGAGCCCAGTTCTCTGACTATTTCACAGAAAGTCCGAGTTTGATTGTGGACCCGTTCAAGTTCCTGTTTTTGTTTCTCCAGGCGCTGGGTGTATTCTTTCAGTCGCTGCGCCATGCTCTGGAAGGAATGGGCTAGAATCGCTACCTCGTCTTGTCGAGATGTGTTTACCTTAATGTCCCAGGACCCTTGATTAATGCTCTCAACAGATTGGGCTAGTTCTTCCAGTGGCCGGGTTATTCTTCTGACAAAAAAGAGACTGCCGGTAAGGGCGCAAAGGAGTATGACCAGCGTTATTAAGCTCATATCAAGACGCAAGGAGCCAACCTGCTTCTCAAGGGGCTTCTCCGATACCCCGAGCCTCAATAATCCGGCCTTTCCTTCGAAAATCGGCCATGCTATGTCGATGAATTTTTCCCCGGTTGTTGAGACAAGTATCTGTGCATTGCCTCGATTTCTCGAAACTACTCTGTTCGCATCCACCAGTTCCTGGGGGAAGCCCTTTTCAAAAGTGTGAGCTATGACCTGTCCGTCACGAACAACAAAGAGGTAGGCTAATGATTGATTGCTTTTCATCTGATGATCCAGAGACTTCTGCAATGCCACCAGATCATTTGTGAGAACCTTTTCGGCGGATTCCATGGCTAGAGCGTGAGCGAGGTTTTCAGCCTGATTTCTGGCGGAAACTACCAGACTTTCGCTATACTTATTCGTAACCAGCAAAGAAAGGGCCAGCCCGCTGGTGACAACCAGGAGACAGGCAGCTAGAGCCAGCCTAGTCTTCAGGCTTCGAAAGCCCATGGTTTCACTCCGACCTCGTTACTGTGGTTCCGAGGACACTACGTATCGAATCATACCAATGGTCGTCAGCGTCCGTGAACCTGTCAATCATCAACCGGTCAAGAATTTCAGATCCTCTTTTGTCATTCCGCATTTCCAGAAGAGCTTTCTTGACTGCTCCTTTCGTTTTTTCAGACGCCTGTCTTGCCGCGACAAAAGGTGGCATTCCGTAATTTTCAGATTTTAGGATGACCTTTGTTTTGGCTGTCATCTCAGGATTAGTTTTGTTGAAGTATTCCCAGATTAACCCGTCTACTGACGCCCCGTCCACAACCCCCTTTGAAACAGCCAATATTGAATTGTCATGACTGTATGTATAAATAAAAGAACCGAAAAAAGTTTCCGGTTTCTCTCCGATTTTTCTAAGCCAATCCGTCGGGGCCAGTTTGCCGGTGTTGGAACCAGGATCAGTGAATGCGAAGGCTTTGCCGCGAAGATCCTCAAGAGTTCTGAACCTACTATTCTTGTTGACAATTAGGTAGGCGTTGTAGAAATGTGATCCATTGACTTCAGGCGCTGCAAGCAATTCGAATCCGTACTTGTCCTTACCTGCCACGTAAGGCCCGGAACAGACAAAAGCCAAATCAACCTCGCCCTTGCCCAATAATTCGTTGATTTCACCATAGGTTTTCCGCTGCCTGAGAACCACTTTTTTGCCTAGTTTTTCTCCAAGATAGTCCAATAATTCCTGATAAGTGGAAAGAGACTCCTTCGGGGAAACCATCGCTCCAATCGCGATTCGTAATTGATTATCTCCAGGTTCTCTTGTGTCCGGGCGCTCCAGAACAACTGTTTTTGAAAAATCCACTGTTTTGGATTGTTCTTGATCTGAGCACCCAATGTTAAACAAAACCGTAATTATCGTTAGGGATACTCTAAGAAAAACCCCTATCCTGATTCCTGACGGGCATAGAAGGGCCAATCTTGTTTTAACCATTTTGATCCTGCGTTATTTCAATAGGCGCCGGTACATACTAGCGGAACCGATAGTTGATGTTCGTCGATCAAACTGGAAAAAATCTTTGACCTGATGTCTCCATGATAGTAGCATCTAATCGATAAAAAACGAATATTTTCAAGCCCCAAAATATGTTTTCAGTTACTGCGTCTGTAGGAAAATTAATATGAAATATATTCTCTCGACTACCAAAACATTTTATAACGCTATATTTTCATTGATTATTTCAGTAATGGTTCTCACTTTGTTTTTGGACCACCACCTGGCTGTGGCTAAAGACAGGTCCGAAACCCAAATCAACTCGCTTGCCGAACTGGTGAAGATGTTTGATTCTTCGAGTTGTAAAGAATGTCATGAGAAGATTTATGAACAGTGGGAGAAGTCTCACCATGCTCGTCCACTGATGGGGCTGAATGATCAGATGTTCATCACTGGATATCTCAAGAAGGGGCCTCTTGCAGTTAAGCCGGGTGAGAAAGCTACAAAGAAGAACTTTCCATGCTTCAAGTGCCACTTTCCCCAGATTAAGTATGCGACAGACGCTGTAGCCGCAGAAATTGCGGACGCTGTATTGAAGGGTAACAAGACTATAGTTCGTAAATTGAACATTGGCTGTTTGGTCTGTCACAATGAAAAAGCCGTTGTGCATGGTCGTCCGGGAAAAAACGTCATTTACGGGAATAAAGACATCGTTGATCATCCCAATACCCCTGTCAAGAAGAGTCCTCTTCTGAAGAATTCATTGTTATGCGGCCAGTGCCATGGACTAGGTCCCAACCTGGAATTTGACCATCCTGTGCAGTGCGCGACACTTTACGGAAGTTATCTGCACGCTTACATTCCGTCCGGTGGTACAGAGACCTGCCAGCAATGCCACATGAAAGATGGTGATCACTACATGCCCCCGAATTTCAACAATCGAGCCGAATTATCGGAACGTTTGAGAGAGGCTCTTCCTATGCAGGTTCGGACGCTGGCGTATTCGTTTCAGCCTAAGGAAGGGGATGTCAGGCCTATGGTGGTGGTAAACACCAAAATTACAAGCAAAGCGGGGCATCGTATCCCCGATGGTTGACCGTCCAAGACTGAAGTGGTCCTGGATGTGACCGCAAGCGATACTACCGGCAAGAAAATATTCCAGACGTCGAAAATTTATATGGCCCAGGCTACAGATTCCCGTTCAAACCATATGGTCTTAGGCCCTGACAAGAAGTTGGGTTTCATTCGAGATACCAGCATTCAGCCCTTCACCCCCAAGGAAGAGACAATCGAAATTCCGCTACCGCAGGGGGTTACGGATGTGGACCTGGAAATCAGCCTTCGGTATCAGCCGAGACCGGGAGATGTGTACCCGATCCACAACATTAAGAGGCGTATAAGTCTCGAACAGAAATAAACTAATGGTTACAGCGGAGTTTCGTTTTGGACCGGAATAGATCTGACTATGAGCACTGGCATCGGAGCCATTTTTAAAACTTTTTCAGCTATGCTCCCCAGAAGCAAATGGTTCAATCCAGTCCAGCCATGAGTCCCCAGAACGATGAGGTTAGCGGATTCTTCTCTAGCGCAATTTATTATTTCTTTCACTGCAATTCCCTTACGCAAGCAGACTTTAACCTCTGATCCAAGCTGGCGACAATCATCCGCTATCTTCTGCAAGGACTTATAAGCATTGTCTTCGACCGTCTTAAGAGCGCCTTCATAAAGCGCCCACTCATCAGTTTGGGTTTGTCCGGCAAAATCATTATAGATTGATGACTCACCGGAGAATCCATGTGTGAACACGTGAAGAACAACCAAACTTGCGCCAAAAGCTCTTGCATATTCCAAGGCTAACTGTTGAGCAGGTTTGGAATTCTCCGAGAAATCAGTGCAATAAAGGATCTTCTTTGGGATCATGGCATGAACCTCCTCTGAATGTATAATCCGCTATAAAGCTTCGGGGAATGAGGTATCAGATCCGGGTCGGTTTCATAAAACGTTTGTTTTTGATCTTGTTGGCGCCATACTTTTACCTATAAGCGCTGAGTGATCTGAGACGGATGGGGCGTTTTTCATTGCCAATAGGTCTGTACCTCAAATAACGAGCCTGAACAGGTTCCGCTCCATAATACTCATAAGCGGGCCATAAAGAAAAATTGTCCAGATTCTTGTTGTCACCATTTATCCATGGTACCCAATTCTCGTTGTCAGTAGAAATATCAACCGCCCACAGTTCGGGGACGGAATCGTCATCCCCCCAAACAATCCTCATCCGGCTCATCTTAAAATCATTCTGTAAATCAAGCGTGATTTCCTGCCTGGCCCCATCTCCAGAGGATTGTGATGAATACAGCGTGTGACTGGGATATCCCGTAAGAATATTCGCGACGCCATTTTCGTCATTGTCCGGTGGGGGGGCGTATAAAACATTTGATGTCACCGTTAAGCTCCAGAAGAAGCTACTAATGTCATCAATATTATCGCCCTCTGTTAGAGGTTTCTTGAAAATGGCCTGCTTAATCATGTTAGAGAGTTGCTTGGCAAGCAAGTAATTCGCTCCAGAGGTAAGATGACACCAATCTGTGAAAACCCACTCTGAAGTTTGGTCGAAATATTCTGAAAAATCTGCAAGAATGTAGCCCTTTTCATCTGAGCCGCTCCTTATTTTGTCTACAATGAATTTGTAGGCGCTTGCCGTGGTCATGTCGTAATACTGATTGTGTTCCTCGATTGCTTTGATTTTTTCTTCAACCTCGTGTAGAGGTTTCTTGCTCATGTAGAGCAAAGGTTGCACGGCAAAGATGTGCGGCACACCATCGTTCTCAAGGGCGCTGTGATAATGCTCTACAACCCGAACGACGGTATTTACGTTATCTGATATCATTTTCGATCTGATCTCCGGGGTAATTTCAGAAGTCTTGAACGCCTCCGGATTGTTGGCGCCTACAGCTCGGTGTAACCTATTGCCCGTTTCCATCGACTGAAACAGGTCAGTTCCGTTCCAGAGAAGGGCCATTAAAAAAGTATTGTTCTTTAGCCACAAACTCAAATAAGAAGCCAATCCAGAGCCATCATAGGAAAAAATCTGTCTCAGAATGCTGTTATATTGACCTTCTCGGAAATAATCCCATTCTTTTACTGGCGCAGTGACCGGATTAATTTCGTTTACCCCATCTAATGAAACCACGAGGTCAGGTTTGTATCGGCTCAACTTGGTAATATATCGGAGCAGATCGTGTTGATAGGCATGGCCCCACACTGCGGTGTTGTAAACCTTGATGGTCTTCCCCGGAATGGGCGCAGAGACGTTGAGGATCTTCTCCATGACATGTGAAATCGTTTCTCTGTATTCTATCTCATAGAAACCTGTGACTTCTCCAGTACCGCCGGTGGAGCCCAAACCAAAAGCGGTAGAGCCGCCAGTCAGAAAAACACGAAATTCATCCGCGGGTTTTTCCAGAGAAATTGGTCTAGGTTCTCGAAATCCGGCATTGTTGGCATACTCAAACTGGTTGCCTTTAGCTTGATTGTGGATAATACACGCGCCAGGGACAAGATCGTAATCATAGTGCGAAACAGGTTTTGTGAAATCCCTTTTTGCCCTGTCAAAATGTGTGGGATATACATCCCCGAGATAAGTTGTTTTCAAGGCTATTTCAGACAGTTTATCCAAAGCCAGAAAAAGCAATCCAACAACGCATATCCAATTTTTCTGAGGCCGAGCCAAAAGGCGCTTCGAGTTGTTTTGAAGATCGTGCTCACACTGGGCCCCTCTGTCCAGAGCTAAACACTTCAAATCTATCTGCGAACCGGTGTCTAAGGGAGCCTTTGGTCATTTGAGCCTCTTGTTAGTGAAATGGTCAAGGCGATGATTTTCTAGGAGAGCAACCTTTTTGGCGCCGACAAATCCTATTTCACTATTTAACCAAAGCATCAAATTACAGCCAAAATTAATTAACTCAGTCCGTTCCACGATGTGTCTTGCCAATTTAGTTTGAGAATGTTACCTGTGCCAAACCGTCGGCGCCTGAAAATACTTGTCCCTGAATTTGAAGGCCACGTTCACGAGGCTTATGAGGACAGGCACTTCGAGTAACGGGCCAATTACGGTGGCGAAAGCTTCTCCTGAATTAATGCCGAACACCGCGATAGCTACGGCAATAGCAAGCTCGAAATTGTTACTCGCCGCGGTGAATCCTAGAGTGACCGTTTTGGGATAGTCTGCGCCAATTTTGTGTCCCATCCAAAAACTCACCATAAACATCACGACAAAATAGATACACAATGGAATGGCTATCCTGACCACATCGAAAGGAATAGTAAGAATTAAATTACCTTTAAGGCTGAACATAACAACAATAGTGAATAACAAGGCAATCAGCGTAATGGGACTTATGGTTGGAATAAAAGATGTCTCATACCATACTTTACCTTTAATTTTCAGCATGATGACTCTTGTGAGTATTCCTGCGATAAAAGGGACCCCCAAATAAATGAACACGCTCTCCGCAATCTGCCCAATAGTTACCTTGACGACGCTCCCGCTGAGGCCAAAAAGAGGAGGTAGCACAGTAATAAAAATCCAAGCGTACACACTATAAAATAGAACCTGAAAAATACTATTGAAGGCCACGAGACCGGCAGCGTATTCAGTGTCTCCTTCAGCCAGTTCGTTCCATACTATTACCATTGCGATACATCTGGCTAAGCCGATCAAGATCAAGCCGACCATGTATTCAGGACGATCCGGTAAAAATATTATTGCAAGGAAAAACATAAGGATAGGGCCTACTACCCAGTTCTGGACCAATGAAAGAACCAGAATTTTTGTATCGCGAAATACTTGTCCCATCTCTTCATATTTTACTTTTGCCAAAGGTGGATACATCATCAGTATCAGACCAGCGGCGATTGGAATGGATGTTGTCCCAACCTGGAGTCCGGATATGAACTTTGTGATAGCAGGAGCGAGATAGCCGATTCCAATGCCCAAGGCCATCGCCAGGAATATGATCAGCGTCAAGTATCTATCTAGTATAGAAAGCTTCTTCTTAGACCGCATACCTCACTCCTCCTTGAATCGGATCAAAGCCAATTAGTTAATATGCTTGAACACTAGTGGGGTCTTATTCATAATAAGTTAAAAATTTGTCATTCTCGCGAAGATATTAATCTTGTCACTTTTTCTTTTTTGACTTGCATAACTCTTCAGGGTCAAATTTAGAAACGTCATTAAGTTGACGCTGATCTTTGAGAATTAGTGGGTCTGATGAAACTGCGCTGCAAGCCCAAGACAAAGCTTGACGGCATAGAACTGAAGCCTCATCACCTTCCCGTAAACGGTAATAGACCCACCGTCCTTTTTTGCGCGAGATCACGAGGCCAGCCTGTTTGAGTATGGACATGTGCTTGGAAACTGTGGAATGAGCCAGTTGAAGTAGTTCCACTATTTGGCATACACACAGTTCCCCTTTTCGCAGCGCCATAATGGCTCGCAACCTGTTTTCGTCGCCAATTGCCCTAATAATATTGAGGAATTCAATCATGGTGATTGATCTATATATCGCCACATAACGAAATATATGAATACTTAGTCCACAGCGTTTTAGTTGTCAAGCTAGACATGAGAACCCACCGAAAGACCCTTATCTCATCTCTAAAGAATTCCTAAAGTCCAGCAATTGGAGCCATAACTATGGTTCTCTGTTAAAGCGGCAAAGATACTCCGTCAATTTTATCTTCTTTTCGGGGTCCAGTTCAGGGCAATCATTCACTTCTTTGACTTCATCGATTACTCTAAGCGCAAAAACCATGCAAGTCGGTTCCCCGCATTTTTTACAATTGGTTTTGGGGAGCAACTTTAGTATCTCGAGCATTTGCGGAGCCGGGGGCTTATCGAATGTTGGCTCGATCTGATCGCGATGTTCCGAGGTCTGGTTGATTTCTTTTTTCAGCCAATCAATTATTTTTCCAGCTTCTTCTTCATCTTTAAGGGCGTTAACGAATATTTCTTTAGCATGAAGAGTTATAAGCCTTCCGTGTATCCGCAATGTAAGGGTAGGCGGCGACGCGACATAATCACCGCCTCCCCCCATCGCAGTGTTTAAATAGGGCAAGACCTCGGATATGTCTTCATCCAGATGGGCTACGCAATGAACTGATTGGAAGTTTGGATTACACTTGGGGCGGAACATCTCTATTTCAAGGTGGTTCAACAACATCAGTTTTGATCCTTTACTATGCGTTTTCTTGAAACCCGATCCGAAAAGATTGATGGAATTTGACGATGCGATAGCGTTAAGGTCTTTCAACGAGCTTGCAACCGCAGCTCAAAAATTGGTCTTCAACGAGCTTTGTCAGTTACTTTCCGAATCTCCTTTTCCAGCCGACCAGTGACAAATTCCAGGGCAGCCTCACTGTCCTCATCCAAGGCAATGCGTGCCACCGAGATCACGTCCTCAGGTTGGAGACAAATCATAATTGGTTCGGTGAGCCGAGGTAATTCAGGACGCCAGAGCCCACTTTCGGGAGATTTCCGCGTGATCGTTTCTTGTTCTTCCTTGCCCAGCAACATGAGGCGCCAACTGATAAAGAGAATTAAACCCGGTTTATTCAGACTATTTGAGCCGGTTCGGCCCGCCACCTGACGGTGGTTTCACTGCGTCGCCGGTTTTCCCTCTGTCGGCGCTTTCATGGCTTTGCTGGCTTCCTCTTTACTGCTGAATGGTCCATTTACTACCGTGGCGCCTCCTTTTGGGAGATGGTCAACGATTCGGAGTAGACCGGACCGGCTTTTTACAACATAGAATTCTCCACCAAAGCTCGAAGTTACAAGTCCAATAGAAACAATCGCCAAACCTACCAATAAGACACGAAGTGTTTTCATAAAAACCTCCAGTTCGATTCTACCGTGTGGAACAACATAGGCCAATATTCCGGACGCCGTCATTACAATGAATGCGGCGGCGGTCATCATGGATACCAGTACCCTGTTGGCCAGCCTAAGATCATTCATGATGACTACTTGCTCCTCTCACGAGTTAACCTTTTACGCCCAATTAGCCACAACACGAGCATGGCTCGTCGGTGTCTGCAATCGTACCTGTATTTGATTTGCCGGCCGTCTTTATCGCTGCCTTTACCTTTTCCACCTCTTCTGCGCCAAAAAGGCTATCAGCCCTCTTTTCAATTCCGAGGTTCTGAACCACTACATAGGCGCTTACAGGAACCTCCGCATGCTCCAGCAATCGCATTGCGCAACCTACCGGGCAACCATCAATGGCTACAAGATTTTCAGCATTCTGAGCTGAAAACACAAAATTGTTGATGTGCGCTCCTACTGCCGCCAGGCAAAACATTTTGCCAAACCCCTCGCGAGTAAGTTCAACAGCAGTCTGGTTCGAAATTTGTCCTACATTGGAAGCCCCTGAACATGCCACAATCATCGCTTTCTTATTTGAAGAGCAACATTCTTCACTCATTGGTAATTTCTCCTTTCTGAAGCGAGTCTACGAATCTAATGCGCTTTCTCAAAGCGCATTAGCAAAGCTATATTGGCAAACCTGACCCTTTTTACGCAGAAGCCGGAGGAGTGGAAACACCCTTAAAAACCAAAAAACAGATCAGTGTTTCGCTCCTCCTGTTTAAACTAGGCTTTTGTCAAAATGTCAGATTTTGTGTCGGGTTTAAGTTTGCCACCTCCGCAGCCACAGGCAAATACGGCGGAATTCATCGCCACTGTAATCAGGGCCACAGAAATGAACATCAGTAGTTTTCGCATTCTAAATACCTCCTCTCTTGATATATGCCGCCTGTAATTGACGACAACTGTAGAAAAATATTCTAATCAGATGGCCGCTATGCCCTCCTTGCGATAATTCATGTGAGTTTCCCGTAGCCCATCTGACTCAGGAAAGCGGCCACTTTTTCCGCCATGTCGCACTCAGGCCCGTGGCAATACAGAATGATTCGACTTTCAATAGGAATCATGGGCTCAACTGTCGGAAAACGCTGTTCAACATCATCAGGCGGCAAACAAACAGCGCCATTATGATGGCTCTTGTAAATAATTGAGTCAATTTCTTCATGACACTACTCAAGTTAATATACGATTTGACGCAATAGTGAAATTTGCCAACCTAAAAATTAGTTGTTCCACTCAATTATCCAATCAATCCAAACAACGAATTATAAATCTACAGGCGACAAATCAACAACTAGACGTTTTACGCCGGGTTTGCCTGTTTCAACCATTCCTTGATCTTATTGATATTTGGGACTGTGCCCTTAGCTACAATCTTTCCGTTGATTATCAAAGCAGGTGTTGGCACAAACCCATACTTAGCCATTTGTTTTATGTCTGTAATATGTTCAGGGGAAGCCAGTATGCTTAACTCGCTTAACGCACGCATCACCAACTGCTCGAGGCGATTGCACTCAGTGCAGCCAGGCCCCAATATGACCACCTTAATGGCTCCATCGTCTTCTTCCTGGTAAGGTTGACCAAGAAACTTTCTGAACTCTCTGACGAACGCCTTACCATAGTCGCTTCGAGCGGAGCTTGCGATGTAATTCCTGACACTCAAGCGCTCTAGCAGCGTAGATTCTATTTCAGCCTCGCTCATATCAGCGTGCGACTCGGCGATTTCTTGAAACGCCTGTTTCAGTCCTATGATACCGACATCACAATCAGTAACTCGAATACGAACAGGAGCGTCATTTTGATCTGGGCTCATTCTATTGCTCCGTCAATAATTACATTCCTATTCCAAGGCCAGGAAACAAGGTGGCCACTCCGATGTATGCCCCGACACCTGCCAGAAGCGCTCCCGCCGCTTTCTTAAGCTTAAGATTAGCTGACTGCATCTTTGTGGAGCCTATAAGGTGCCGAGCGGCCCCTGCAGAAGTCCCAACCGCCAGGATCAGCAGGCAATGGCCAATGCCATAGAACAGCATCATAATTCCACCAAAGAGAGGGCCTTTCAATGGGATGACGCTGACGATAAGGATCAGGGCCGGGCCTGTGCATGGGAGCGAAACAAGACCGAACATGAAACCAAACAAGGCGGCCCCAAGGAAGCCTGTGTATTTTGGGAGCTTATCCTGAGAAATAGGAAGCTGGAAGTGAAAAAGATCCATAAAGTGCAATCCCAACAGGATGCAAATAACAGCGACTACATAAACCATATATTCGGATTGCAGAAAGGGCGCTGCGGCTAGACCTACGGTGAAAAGCACGGCCAATTCCACGCTGAACCCGACAATGAAAACCACTGTGAAAAGGAAAGATTTCCAAGTGGTCATATCCTCATCCATGCCACCTATAAACCCTATCAAGAGTGGAACCATGACGATGACACAGGGATTCATGGCAGTTAAAGCGCCCCCCACAAATGCCCCACCGGCCGCTAGCCATATGCTGCCGGAAGAAACCCACTGCTGAACTATTGCAAATAATGACTCCATTCACTTTCTCCTAAGCGAAAAGTGACGCCTGTGACTCTACAGGTCACAGGCCTTTGTTGAGGGTAACACGCAGAAGCTATTGGTGATGAGGAGGCTTTAGCGTTTTTTATGTCAAACGTCATAGAAAAGTCTCCTCATAATAATCCCAACGCCAATACGCCTCCTATC
Source organism: Desulfomonilaceae bacterium (assembly GCA_041662605.1). NCBI lineage: Bacteria > Pseudomonadati > Thermodesulfobacteriota > Desulfomonilia > Desulfomonilales > Desulfomonilaceae > Desulfomonilaceae bacterium. Next base: position 10,277 of record JBAZSD010000029.1, on the reverse strand, counting down.
GCGCTGCGCCCTGAAGCGCCGGAGCGGCGAGGCCCATTTTTGTAAATACCTGGGCTATATTTTCTCGCTCAAGAGTGCCTTCGTTTCTGAAAAACTCTTTACCGTCAGGGGTCAAGAAGACCTGTGTAGGCATCATCCGAATCCTGAAATCTCTTACCAGGTTCTTGTTGGCGTCCATATCTACCGTGGTTACAATAGCTTTCCCTGAGTAGACCTTTCCCATATCTTCCAGAATCGGTTTCATATATTTGCAGGGTATACACCACCCACGTCCGAATTCTAACAAAATCGGGACCTTTTTCGACAGTAGCGCCTGGAGATTGATTTTAGGATCCTGAGCGTTCGCATGAGACAAGAGTCCAAATAGACCAACTAAAAGCGTAATGATGATTGTTAAATTGATACGTCGCATAAAAATTCTCCCTTATTTCAGAATCAGCCGTTGACGCCTTGGGTAATGATGAATTTCATTCAAAATTCTGATCGACGTCCGTATGGAGCGAGACGACAGTTTATAACTGCCGGAGATGTTTCCTTTATCTATAATTCATGCTGTCAAGCAGAGAGCCATTTCAGAATTTCGGCTTCTTTGGGTATTTTGCCGGCTACTTTAACCTGACCGTCAACTACAAGCGCGGGTGTCATAAACACCCCATATTGACCGAACACCTTAATGTCCTCCACTTTTACAATCTCGGCGTCTATTGCGTTTTTTTTAACGATGTCTCGAACCAGTTCTTCAAGTTTGTGACACTTAGCGCATCCAACTCCTAGTACTTCTACTTTCATCTAAAAATACTCCCTTCTGTGTTGCCTCTTTCTTAGAGGTCCATTAGCCTAAAATGAATTGATTGTTAAACCTTTTTTGATCTAAATTCCTATATAAACGCCATTTTTGAAATCGCTGTTCTTGAACCCTGAAGACGGCTCTATTTTCTATACAGCCGTCTGGGCGAAAACCAGCGGGCAAAAATAGAATACTTCTCGAAAAGTTTATCTATTTGGTCAAATCCTCTAAAAGCCATATTGATTTGTCCTTCCTAGTCCACGAATGAACCGAACATTACTCCCGCGACAGTCGATAAAACACAGACTAAGGAAACGAAAACAAAGGTCTTTTTGAAACCCATCACGCTGTTGATCACTAACATGCTGGGCAACGAAAGCGCAGGTCCAGCCAGGAGAAGCGCCAGAGCGGGACCTTTACCCATGCCACTGCCGATAAGTCCCTGGAGAATAGGCACCTCCGTCAGGGTAGCGAAATACATGAATGCGCCGGCCACGGAAGCTATGGCGTTCGCCCCGATTGAATTGCCGCCCAATGCCCACGATATCCACTCATTTGGTATCATCCCTTCCTTGTCAGGGCGTCCCAGGAGAAAACCGGCTATCAGTACCCCAAAAAGTAGTAAGGGCAAAATTTGTTTAGCAAAACCCCAGGATTCACTAAACCAGTCCTGAGTCTCACCTTCGGTAGTGGTCGCCATTACAGACAAGGCAATAACTCCTGCTGTGAACGGCACAAGGGGATCATCGGGAAATATCGATCCGATAATTCCGACCGCTGCGACGCTGATACCCATCTTCCACAATGGGACCGCGAACCACATTACCATTACTGCGGCAAAACCGAGAGACAGGGCCCCTGTTATGATCCATTTCGAGGAATAGATAGTGAACCAAAGTCCAGTATCAATGTCGGGTTTGCCCCAGTTGGCGAACACTAGAATCCCTATCATGAATGCAAAATATATGGTGGTCTTCCAAAGTGGGCGTCCGTCCAAATCCATGGATCCCATTGCAGCCAACGTTTCTTCTGTGCGTTGCTCTTCATCTTTACGGAATATGGCATGCATGAGTAGTCCGATAATCACACTGAAGAAAACCGCTCCTACCGCACGGGCTATTCCCAATTCCATGCCCAGTATTCTTGCGGTCAGGATAATAGCCAAAACGTTTATAGCGGGCCCGGAGTAGAGGAAAGCCGATGCTGGTCCGAGGCCTGCGCCCCGAGTCCAAATCCCGGCAAATAGAGGTAATATAGTGCAGGAACACACGGCCAGCACTGTACCGGAGATGGACGCGACCGGATAAGCGATCCACTTGGAAGCGGTCGGCCCAAGGTACTTCATGACCCCTTCCTGACTGACAAAAACCCCGATGGCGCCGGCTATGAAGAAAGCTGGAACTAGACACAGGAGCACATGTTCTTGAGCGTACCATTTTACAAGGTAAAATGATTCAATTACCGCATTGTCAAATCGTAAGTTGCCAACAGGAATGTAATAACAAATCAGGAAGACCCCTGTGATAAGAACCAGCGGTTTCCACTCGTCCTGCCAATATGAAACAAAGCCGCTCTCTCCGATACGTGCGACCAATGATTGCGAAGTGGCGTTAACCGCTTCTTCAACACCGTCGTGCCGACCCACTGAAATTTTTGTGTCAGAACTCATTTTTATGGTTTCTCCAGTCTAATGTCCCAGGAGGCGTAGAATTACAGAACCATGTTGAACAGATAGCCCACGAGGATAATTCCAACCGTGACTACTCCAATGAAAACAGCTATTAATCTCGGTTTGAGGACCTTGCGCAGAATGATCGCTTCCGGTGTGGATATGGCGATAACCGCCATCATGAAAGCCAACACGGTGCCGAACGCCGCTCCCTTGGACAGCAGGGCCTGCACTATAGGGATTACACCCGCTGCGTTACTATACATGGGCACACCTATAAGAACCGCGACCGGCACTGCCCACCATGCTTCTTTTCCCATGATGCCGGCGAGAAAGTTCTCGGGCACATAACCATGAATGCCCGCGCCGACAGCAATACCAATTGCGACATACGGCCAGACCTTCAATACAATGTCTCTTACTGCGTCGATACCGAACCCGATTCTTTCTTTCCAGCTCAAACGTTCTTCTTCTATTGAGATTTGTCCTACTGCGGATTTGTCGGCTGTCAGTTCGATGACCCAATCTTCGAGATATTTTTCCATGTGGAGTCTGCCGATAATGACACCGGTGATAAGCGCAATAGTGAGGCCGGTAGCCATGTACAGCCCGGCCACTTTCCAGCCGAACAAGCCGAAAAGAAGTACAAGAGCAACTTCATTGACCATGGGCGCCGAGACGAGGAAGGAGAATGTTACACCGAGAGGAACGCCGGCTGTGAGGAACCCCATGAAAAGCGGCACTGCCGAACAGGAGCAAAAGGGAGTTACTACACCCAAGGCCCCTGCAAGGACGTGTCCTACCGACTCACGGTTGCCGGCCAAAATCCTTCTGGTGCGTTCCGGAGTGAAGAAGGAGCGGATTATGCCTACAAAGAATACAATAAGTGTGAGAAGGAGCAAAACTTTTGGCACTTCAAAAATAAAGAACTCGACTGTAGAACCAAAGTGTGTGCCTTCGCTCAATTGCAAGACATGATAAGTAAGAAATTTGGCAACGGGCAACAGGTTTTCATAAACAAGCCACCAGGCGGCCAAAAGGACTGTGCCTGAAAAAAGATAAATGAGCTTGGACCGAAAGCTATCGTACTCGATAGCAACGACGTCATCAGGGTTTGGCCCGATTTCAAATTCAAGTTCTCGCAAATCCTGTTTTTCGATCTCTGGGGTATGTGAAGTCGTATTCATAGTTGTCTCCGTATCTCTTGGGGTCTTGAATCCAGACAATAATTATTACAATTGGCTATGCTCACTCAAATTCAATATTCGGTTCACAATTAGATCTTGTAGCGATCCAGCAGCTTAGGCCCAACCAGACCGTCAATGCAGTCAAAGAAATCCAATGAATTGGGTATGGCAATTTTATAGAAAATTTTTAGTCCTTCTTTACGGCCAGAAACTATTCCATGCGTACGCAGAAGTGACAAATGCTTTGAAATGGCGCATACATCTGTTTCCAATCTGGATGCGATGAGGCCGACGGGCATTTCTCCCAGGCGAAGAAGTTCCAGAATCCCCAAACGAACAGGCTGGCCGATGGCCTTAAAAACATCTGCTTTCATTTGGAGTTTTTCTTTGTCTCTTAACAACATTTTAGTATTTTCTTAAATCATCAAATAATGATTGTTAAAAAAATATTGCATAATTGCCTGATGAAATATTTTTTGTAATTAAATGGGGTAAATGATCGCCCAAACTATGCGACCATTACAGCCCGTTGGTCTTCAAGTCTTTTGATTACCACATTCTCAACACATCTGGCGAAATCCAGAGCGCACGGCATGGTCAAGCTGTACATAATTTTAAGGCCATCCCTGCGGTCTGCGACGATTCCTGATTTCTTTAGTACAGATAAATGTTTTGACACATTAGATATTTCTGTGCCGACTTGTTCCACGATTTCACAGACACACTTTTCACCTGGCTGAAGAAACTCGATAATTCCCAGGCGAAGAGGATGGCCCATGGCCTTGAATACCTCTGCTTTTAATCGAAGCCGTTCGTTTTCGTGGGGACTCATATATGTTACTCCATTTTCCCATTTAGTCAAATAATAAAACAAGCCATTGTGTTTGTCAAGACAGTTTCGATAACATACATAAAATTTTCAAAAATAACGCAATGGCTGTTACGCCATTTCGGAAAATACTAAAACGGCGCGGCGCTCATGTCAACAGTTCTCTTCATTTACTATCCAATAATTTGATTTTAATAAGCGAAATTCTGTTACTTGACTAGGATTGCCGTACCTGTTACATGTTGACATATGTCCAACTATCGATACGACATTGCCGGCTATGCCGAGATCTTTAGAGCGTTGTCAAATCCTAACCGCTTGAGGATCTTTCTGCGTTTGGTTTCATGCTGTCCTCCCGGAACAAAATGCAGCGCAGATATCGCGTTAAGGCAACGTGTTAGCGAACTCGGCAAGGGCCTTGAGATAGATCCTTCAACCGTTTCTCATCACATGAGAGAACTCCGGCAGGCAGGGCTCATACGAATGGAAAGACGTGGGAAAAACATATTGTGCTGGGTAGACCCGGAAACGGTGATCGCCACGGCGAACTTGCTTACCGGGTGCTCGATGCCCGCCTCTCTCAAGCAGGACGAATGTCTCAGTGTAGGGGGAAACATAATTAAAAACGACGAAAGGATATCGAAAATGAAAGATCTGCAAGATTCAGAGATAAGGGAGTCTGTAAGGCAAAAATATGGCCAAATTGCCAAAGAAGGGAATGCAGGATGCGGTTGCGCCCCATCGGGAAGTTGTTGCGGGCCTTCAAACGTATCCGAGGCTAATTCATCATTGAAGATGGGATATTCGGCGGAGGATGTTCAGTCTGTTCCAACAGGCTCGGAATTAGGGCTTGGGTGTGGCAATCCACATGCCATAGCTGGTTTACGGCCAGGGGAAACTGTTCTCGACCTTGGAAGTGGCGCAGGATTCGACAGTTTTTTGGCAGCCGGACAGGTCGGGAAAACCGGACGCGTAATCGGGGTTGACATGACCCCGGAAATGGTTGCCAAAGCAAGAGAACATGCCGGAACGAACGAATACTCGAATGTCGAGTTTCGTTTAGGTGAAATCGAAAATTTGCCTATAGCCGACTCAAGCGTGGACGTCGTCATGTCGAACTGCGTTATAAACCTCTCGCCTGACAAGCAAAGAGTTTTTCGCGAAGCGTTCCGGGTCCTAAAGCCCGGAGGACGATTAGCCATTTCGGACGTGATCGCTACCGCGCCATTGCCCGAAGCCATTCGGAACGACTTGGCTCTTTACTCCTGTTGCATTGGGGGAGCCGCTACCATTACCGAACTGGAGACCATGCTTGGCGAATCCGGGTTTCAGAGCATAAAAATTCAACCCAAAGATGAGAGTCGCGAATTCATTCGTGAATGGGCGCCGGGCCGCAATGTCGAAGCCTACATCGCCTCTGCCATCATCGAAGCTGTGAAACCTGCGCCGGGGAAGTCGCATTGACAAGTCATGGTAACGCTGTGAGAGCTTTCTCGACAATCCTGATGCGAAATGGGGGCAATTTTGCGTTCCAAACGTTTCCCGCAAGTCAAAATTACACGACATCGTTTAATTGTATCGATCTGTCAAAGTCGCTATTGAAAGGAAAAAACTTTGATGGAACCAATGGGCGTCTCCACGATCGAGCAGAAGAACTTCTCGAAATTCCTTGGAGGAACAAGACTTTTCAATCACATTAAATCGTGCCTACCATTACCATGCCCTCGATGGATAAATTATGGATATCTCTAACAGACAAACACTTCCCGGAACTTTGCCAATTGCAATTGTCGCTGAACACTTTCTCTGTTTTTGGGATACGCTCTGTAAAACACATGACGCCCAAACCGTATACACGATGCGCTGAAAAATGGTCGATTTTTGTAGGCGCCCTATATATATTGTTATCTCATGAGAATATTAAACATCTACGTGGAGGGACGAACCCATGGATTATCTCCCAGACTTAACTGATAAAGTGGCTATTGTTACCGGAGGTGGAAAGGGAATCGGACGTGAAATAGCCCTTGGTTTGGCGGACGCCGGGTGCAAGGTTATTATTGCCGCCAGGACCGAGTCTGAAATTCAAAAGGTTGCTGACGACATTACTTCTCGAGGGGGACAAGCCGTCTCCAAGGTGACCGACCTAACGCGAAATGAAGACATCGAAGAATTAGTGGAGACTGCTGTCAGCAAGTTCGGCAGGATAGATATATTGATTAACAACGCTGCACGAAGTTTCTTCAGGCCTCTTTTAGATCTAAGGGAGGATGGCTTTGACAAGATTTTTGATACCAACGTCAAGGCTGTTTTTCTATTAGGAAGGGCATGCGCCAAGGTCATGATGAAACAAGGGGGAGGCCGTATCGTAAATATTACCACGGTCGGGGCTGAGCGAGGAGGCATAATGATGGGCGCTTATCAGGCCAGCAAGGCGGCGCTAAAAATGCTGACCATGTGTATGGCCTGTGAGTGGGCCCCTCTTAATATTCTGGTTAATGCCGTTGGGCCTGGAATGACCCGCACGCATTTCAGTGAACCGATTTGGGCAAACCCTGAAATCGAAAGACAGCTTGTCGCACGAATACCTCAGGGTAGGCTAGCTGAAACTGATGATATAGTTGGCGCAGTATTATTCTTATGTTCGAATGCCGCGAAATTTATCACTGGCCAGAGCATTTACGTTGATGGGGGCACGCTGGCTAATACTTGACACCGTGGCATAGTGGAAATCTTTCGGTAAGCCAATATTCTGGAGACCAGACATCCCTGATTTATCCAAGCCGATCAGTGAGTCGCCAAAATGGCAGAGGAATGAAAGGTGAAATATGCTGGCGAAGAGCATGGGTGCGGGCCAGCCTCGGGTCCTATGGAGAAAATGGTCTTCTCGTCACAAGGGAGTTTGGCTCGGCGATACGGCTTGCAGGGGTTTTAACCACAGCCGATCTTGAACCGGACCACTTGAAGATCATGACAAATTAGACGAACGACCTTTACACAGGATTGCTGACATGCCTTTCTAAAAAATTCGAAGGCGCCTTGAAATTTTCCTCGCTACCTCTGTGCTATGACCCCATGCGCTTTTTCCGCTTTGACTTGTAACGACCATAAATTTTATGATCCCGATTACCTGGACTCAAGCTTTACTCCGAATCTAAAGACAATAGCGGCTATTACCATTAAAGCCGCGACAACTGCGAATGATAAACGGTAATCCGATCCTGAACCGCTGAACCCGATGAGAACCCCGGCCAACAACGGGCCGGAAGCGTGGCCTACGTCGAATATCGTGCCGAATGTACCCATTGCGGAACCAAGGTTGTCATCTTTGCACAAGTCCGCAACCAGGGCTGCGGCGGAGGATGTCACAATCGCCTCACCCAATCCGAATATTGCGGAAAGCAAAAGAAGCACAGTATAGCTCTTAAACCACGGAATAAGTACGAAGGGAACCACGCAGACGAACATCCCCCAGAACAGCAGATTCTGCCGGCCATGCTGATCAGAAAACTTGCCCATCAAGGGCTTAGAAATAATGGTAACGACAATTTGAGCGCCCCAAAGCAGACCCGCCTGAAATGCTGAGAATCCGCAGATCATGACTGCATAGATTGGAAGGAACGCCTCCAAGGCGCCGACGGAGAGGTTCTGGACTCCCTCCATGTTGCTGGTTAGCAACACTCGTCGATCGAATAAGATCTCTGTAATCCCTGTCCGAAATTGTCTCCACACAGCAGAGAGTGTCTTGCCATTCGTATGATTAGGCTGGTCCCATTTGCCTTTCATGACCCAAAGGGCCATAAGGAGCGAGGACATCCCCAAGGCAGCCACAACTCCGTAGACGATGTGGAAGTGAGTCAGGTTCGGTTCCTGCCCGGCAGCCAACCATGTCAACAAGAACCCGCCCAAGGGCGCTCCTATAAGATTTCCAATAATAGTGACCGAAGAAAACCATGACAGCATTTCAGCCCGTTTTGACCCGGCTACTCCTATTACTACAGCCATAACTACGGGACCGTAAATCGCCGTTGCGAAGCCATGAAAGAAACGGACCACAACCAGCGCCTCGTAAGAGGAAACGAATAAGTAGGCGAACGGGACGACGGCAAACACAGCCAAACCCACGAAAAGAGTTCGAGTCCGGCCTATGACTTCGGAAAGCACACCAGCGGGCATTTTGAAAAATATGCCGGTGACCGTAGAGATTGCGACAGCAAAGCCAATGGCCTCCGGACCAACCCCAAGGGAGGCTGCGAACAAAGCGAGTACTGGTGTCCTTGCTAAAGCATAGGAAGCTCGAGCTAGAAATCCCACCGTGCATAGGCCGGTGAAGGCGCCACTCATGCACCTATTCGCCTCGGTAACAGCTTGGTCCTTATGCATAGTTTTTGTGCCCCAATCAATGCCTTCTTAATCTGTTGAAAAATACCATCCGGTCCCGTTAGATCCTCCGAGTTCTTGTAACCCGCCAACAACTCATCTAATATCTCCTTGATTGAGATCATGTCCGTGATCTCCTCTGTCCTTGCAGAATATCACGAACGACTTCTTACACAAACTATCTGATAGGCCTGGATCACATGATAACGGCAATCGCCGCTTGAATGATGGGCACTCTGGCCAGGTTCCTGGCCGCAAAACAGATTGACTCGCCCAAGGACATCTACTGGGCCGATGTGGAAGGCGATATCGAGGATGTCAACGGCGTGCTCAAAATCACCAGGATTCGCGTTGATTACCATCTGAAGATTTCACGAGACAAAGAAGAACACGCCTGGCAGGCTTTTAAAGTTTATCTAGCAGGATGCCCGGGCGCTCAGAGTGTTATAGGATGTATTGAGATTCTTGATAACTTGCTCATTGAACCTGTTGAACACTAAGAATCTAAAGTTTAGTAACGGAGATTTTTGTGAGAATCGAAACAAGTTGCGTCCAACGATGTGGATCTCGGGAAAAAGATAGTGAATAACGATGAATCGGAACATCCGTCGCAGGAACCCCGTTCCTCTGGAAAAACTGGTCAAATCAGCGGACGCTTACTTCGATGTCGGGATTTTATTCAAAGAAACATCGTAGATCCTTTGTCTTTCTCGAAGAACCCTCCGTGGTTTGACGCTCGGGGAGTGGCGATAGGCCTGTTTGTAGCTCTAGGTATTCCTATTGGAGGTCATACCGCTACTCTTGGGTTGTTGCTCCTAATGATACGCTACAATTTCCCCATGGCGTTTGCTTTCACGTGGATCGTTAATCCTTTAACGGTAATACCGATTTATTATGGATATTATTACGCTGGAGGCTTATTACTGGGCCACTCGACCGTCATGGGGATGGAAGATTTTAGACAGACGATGACGCCTGTACTCGATGCGGGCAATTTTCTCCAGGCGCTGAAATTGTTTTTCTACTTGAATTTTGGAATTTTGGAAAGATGGATGGTGGCCGCGCTGCTGGTTTCCACACTATTCGCCGCTCTCGGGTATATTGCCGCTTATCTGATTCAAACCCACCGTAAAGAGAAAAACGCTATAACGACTTGATGCCTAAAGGTACAGGCAACTGGCCCAACAGGCTTGTCCTGACAAGCTCGGACAGGCTTGAATCCTCAGACCAAACAGAAAATCAACATTCCGGAAACCAAAGTCCCAAAGTTTACCGCAGCAAAAGCGCTCGAAGGATTGATAAAGTGATTCGAGCGCCGAGAGGATTATAATGGTATGCTATTGCCCATCATCCTCATCACCAAATGCGCCTCCGCATCAATTTCGCTGATTCGTGGCTGATTAGCCAGATATCAACATCCTTTCC
>JBAZSD010000028.1 GCA_041662605.1 Desulfomonilaceae bacterium | reverse complement strand
ACAGGTTATTCGCATTGGTTCGGGTGGTTACATGTAACCATCCTGTAACCCTACTTAATATGTTGATCATATTATCTATTACTATAAAAACGGTTACAAAAGGATAGTATGTACCCAATGAAGATTTTCAAATGAAAATGAATCTTCCTTCCTTCCTGTTCGATGATGCGAAAAAAAACCAGTGGTTCCGCTCGAACTCGTGGTTAATAACGAATCAGTTCAGGTCCCGCTAATGCTTCAGACTTCCTTTGTGAACGCCATTGACAAATTCACTTACGACCACGGGCTAACCCAAATTCTAGTTGCGTCTAAAGCTGGAAAATAGAATGCTTGATAGCAGCGATGTTAGCAAAATGTTAGCATTTTTGAGATTAAGGTGATTAGTGAGTTAGTTTTGGGAGATTTTAGAATTGGAAGTTGTTGAAATCCTTGGTCATTACGTGGTGCCGAGGGACGGAATCGAACCATCGACACAAGGATTTTCAGTCCTCTGCTCTACCGGCTGAGCTACCTCGGCAACCGGAAGCTATACTAATGTTTGTGATGAGATCTGTCAACGGGTTTTGGCAAGATTTTGCCCCAAAAGGGTCCATCCTTATCCTTGCAGAGGCGCAAAATCACTTTTTCAGATAGTCACTCGCGTAGTTTCGGACACCTTTGTTCTTTAACATGTGGAATGTGCGCATCCTGTTTATATGAATTGGATTCAACGAGCCCAGGGGAATATAGACAATGCGTCTTCCCATAGTGCCGGCGAGTTTCTTCCAGCGATTGGTCGGTGGCTTACGGGCGGCATAAACTATTCCAGGCTTCTCGGAATAAGCTATTCCCGCCACAAGAAGCCTCTCATGACGAGTCGGCACAAAATTAAACGTCGGGTCCTTCCACACGTCAAACATTCGCATAGGCGGATAGGAAAGAATGAAACCGCCGTGCTCCATCCTGCTTATACCCGGCCCCACAACATCCTGACCAGGTGGAGTGGAATAAAAAGCCATGTCCGATTCCTGGGAGTGCTCCCCTAACCATGTCATCTCAAAGGTGAATTTTTCACGATCCAGGTCTTCATCGAATATTATTACTATAGAACCAAATTCCGGCGTTCCTTGCTCACGGCTTTTAATATAGATTCTATTTTTGTAGAATCGTCTGAGGGTCTCTCTGACATCGACCCCTCCCCCTATATCGGAGACAAATGGCTCCGTATGAGACTGACTTGTCTGCATTAGATTCGTGGCATGCTTGGCAAGAGACTCGCCCCACTTTTCTATTAGAACGTCTTCCGGTGGAAAAGAGCAAATATCTACTTCATCAGGATCGGAAGCCTCCCACTTCTGCTTCAGATGATCCTTCCATTTTCTGGAATTGACCGCTTTTAATCGATAACGTCGACTTGGGCCTATGAATAGTGACCTTAGCCTTTTGTGCAGGGTTATCTTGTGACCATAGAACTGAAGGCTCTCTTCATCCAACTGCACGGCCGCCGGATCGTTGGGATCGTTTTCCCAACTATAACCTGACATGAACTCATGAACATGATAGGCGAGGTCCTCATCCATAGCGGCGCGGGCAGATGACACCAGATGAAATAGGTCCGGCAATATCATGCCCTTGGCCCTTAACCATTTACGCAGGAACTGGGCCCATGTCAGTCTTACATATTCGGGGATTTCCTGCCGTGTTTGCTTCGCATAATACCCAATCGCCTCTTCCATCAAGCTTACGATCAGTTCGTGTCGATCCGGCGGAAAATCGGTTTCCATATCCTGCCGCCAATCCTCATACGCTTCCGTGATCCTCGGGATGTCGGTAAATCCCTTTTTCAAAGTATCCGGATGAAGCGGCGCAACCACAGCCGCCTTGGCGATTTCCGGTTTCATGAGTGGTATTGCGTGAGGCTCTTCAAGGATGTTGGCCAATCGATTTACAGTTCGAAAATTTCCAACAAACAGAATTCGTTCGAAACTGTGCGAAGCTTCTTGAAGACGGGCCGCAATATAGAGTTCACGATTGGGGTGGTCAGGATCGGGCCTGTCGGTCATAGACAGCCCAATTATGCTTTCCAGGAAAGTCTTCTGACCAATTTGATCTATTGTGTAAGCGTCAGGAAGTTTATCGGATGAACCATGGCGGTTACGCACTGTCGGGTCTAAGAACCAAACAGGGATATTTTCCTCAGTAGCTGACCGCACCGCTTCAATAATTCCGTCAGACCCATCTATTATCAACCCCGTGTACTGATCATTCGCATTTCCATATATGATCACAGAGTGGTATGGAAGACGACGGACCGCTGTGACGATTTGCTCACGTAGAGCTACCGGCGCCTCGACGCACACAAGGTCGGGCTGTTCATTGAGAATGAACGAACGAACCTGGCAGGCGAATTCGACGCGGTAATCAATTGAGCCAACCAGAGAAACCCGCCCTACCCTGACAACGTCAGACCAACGTCGGCCCATCATATGCGACACGCCTAACCCCTGTGATTTGGAATACTGCCTGGTTTAAAGCGCTATCCTCAGATAACTTAGGTCTGAACTTCAGGAGACGGTAAGCGAAACGGGATATGTTCATGCCATCCCTGACGCTGAGATCTTCGTCTTTGGCATGAGATTCCTGGAGCAACTCAACTACATGATCGATTAATGTGTCACTTGGACCACCTAGTTTTCCCCTGATTATCTTGAATTCCTCGTCGCGAGTCGGATAATCCATGTGAATTCCAGGCTGTAATCGGGAGTAAATATATTCGGGCACTTCAAAAGTGGAAGCGTCTTCGTTCATGGTTACGCAAATTCTAAATTCCGGTTTGGCCTTAATTTCAACACCTGCGATAATTGAATACACAGAACGGCGCATATCCAATAGTGAAGCGATTGAGGCCCAGCTCTTCTCACTCATTCGGTTCCCTTCGTCCAGAAGACAAATTCCACCGCGAATCATGGCCGTCACCAAAGGTGAGGCTACATATCGTATTTTCCCTTCTTCAGCAATCACCGGCGAAATGAGTAAATCTTCGGGTTTTGTATCCACAGTGCATTGGAAAATATAAAGGTCCTGCTTCATCCTTCCAGCCGCCGTAATGGCCAGGGAAGTTTTCCCTACTCCAGGCTTTCCGAGGATGCGAGGCTGCATCGGAGGGTCATCACCATCATCCGACCAGGAGGCGAGAAGTTGTGTCAGCGGTTCTTCCATGCCAACCCATTCAACGTCGAGTTGCGGTGGGTCCATAAGGTGAATCTCAACGCCTTTTACTACGATTTTGTTGTTCTGTTTCCCCATGTTGATAAATCTCTTCCCTGAATTACATAATGTCCTGAAAAATTCGTCTTTGCCGCGCATTTGTCAAGTTCAACGCAAATTCTATGCGACCACACATTTGGTGTCAACCAAAGGCGGGCGCTCCACGACCTTCATGAATGGCGCTACTCTCGACAGGCCAGGTCTAGACAAACCTTGAAAAAATGATGTTGGAAAGAAGACGACCACGATCGGTGAGTTTTACGCAGTCTCTTTCGATCACGAACAGATCGAGGTTCTCGAGACCACACAAAGTTTCTTTTACAAACAGGCATGCGTCAAATCCATATTGGGACCCCATTAACGCGAGGTCAACACCTTTATTTAATCTGAGCCCCATAATGAGAGCATCCTTGAGCCTGGTCACTGGATCCAGATCTTCCATGGAATTTGTAATGGGCCTTTTCGATGAGATCCCTTCAATATAACTTTGAAGCGTCTCCGTATTGGCGTACCGCGTGCGTCCCGTCATCCCGTGAGCGGCTGCTCCAAACCCCAGGAACACCTGGTCCGTCCAGTATTTCAGGTTATGTTTCGATTCCATTCCCTGTTTCGAGAAATTCGAAATTTCATATTGCTGGAACCCCACAGATCCTAGTTTCTGACATATCGCTTCATACATATCCGCTATGAGATCATCATCAAGAAGTTCGACGTCTCTTGATGTGACACTTTTTTCAAGTTTAGAGCCTCCCTTCACCTCCAGGAGATACACGGAAATGTGTTCCGGTTCGAGTTCAATAATTCCTTTCAGACTGTTCATTACAGATTTGAGTGTTTGACCTGGATATCCGGCCAACAAATCAACAGAGACGTTGTCGAATCCGGCTGATCGAACAGCATGAAACGTTCTCAGGAAGTCATCCACCGAATGGCGCCTGCCCATGGCTTTCAACTCCTGATCATTGAGGGATTGCGCTCCAATACTTATCCTGTTGATTCCAATTTCGCGACACAGAAAGAACTCTTCTTCCCGGTAAATTCCTGGATTCACCTCAATTGTTATCTCGACCGGATGGACTAAATTAAATTTCTTTGAAATGGAGGCTACCAATTGATTTAAACTCTGAGGGCTAAGAACCGAGGGCGTGCCGCCACCGATGTATATCGTATCCAGGTCACGAGGCTCCTCTTCAAGCTCCTGAATCGGCAAAATATCAGAACCGCTGATTTCCTCAGTGACGGCCTTCAAATAGCGGCTTTCCAGATTCGGATCTGAAGGATATGAAACGAATCCACAATAGTCGCAACGACTAAGGCAAAATGGTATGTGGATGTAGACTCCGATAGGGCTGGAATCAACAGGGAAACTTATGGGGTTATTATTCGATTTCATTTTTGAGAAGTGTTGGGTCGGAGGGGGATAATTATTAGTGTGGCGTACGATGAGAATTTTGGTTATTGGCTGGGGGACGAGGATTCGAACCTCGGTTAACGGGGCCAGAACCCGTCGTCCTGCCGCTAGACGATCCCCCAGCAACAACGAACCCATATTAGGGATGATGAGCCGTTTCTGTCAAGGTTATTTCATTTGACTTAACTTTGGGTGTAGTTTCTAGCCTATTGTCCTAAGGCTCTTGAAATTCGTTCTTCGGAAATCGATCCAATTCTGACCATGCTCCACGATTCATCAGAAACATCAATAACCGTTGAAGGCATGCCTCCGGGACATGACCCATCATCCAACACCTCATCGACCGAACCAACCAATTCAATGGGTATCTCGTCAACAGTTTTCGGAGCCGCTTCCCCTGAAAAGTTAGCGCTGGTAGCAGTGATCCAACCACCAACTTCCGCGGCCAATCGACGCGCTGGGCAATCAGGTGGCACTCTTACACCAATTTTGCCGAATTCATTTCGGACATAACGAGAAAACTCCTTCTCGGCATCCAACAGAATAGTGAGGCTTCCTGGCCAGAATGTTTTCATGAGAGTCCTGGCTATTGGAGAAACATTAAATGTCTTGGAATTCACAAATTCCTGGCTGGCTGCTATCAAAGGTAATGGACTTTCTGAAGATCTTCTTTTGATTGAAAAAATTCTCTCAACGGCTTTACCAAGGAATGGATTTACGGCAATGGCATAATAAGTCTCAGTGCCAACTATAACGGTTCCTCCTTTCAATATTGCCCTAATAGCTTTCTCCATCTGTAAATTCGGCTTCTTAAGCCAATTATCGGAAACAGTTATCAACAACTGTTGGTACCTCTAAACATACTTGCAACATGCGCTAAAAAGGAAATGCTGACTCAATTTAAACCATTAACATATCGATATGGCATCAGTTATTTAATTGTCCGCCATAGCGACAGCCTATGGCAAACCGACAGTTTTTCGAACGCAGGTCGCATTTTTGACAGGTCTACATAAAAGTTATCAACAGGCTCCGACAAAATTTCGGCCCAACGGTTTATAATGAGTCTAATGGGGAATACCTAGCGCTTCCTTAATTTCCTGTTCCTTAAAACCGACTATGACTTTTTCACCTATTATTACCGTGGGAAAAGCGCACTTTGATGTAAGCTTTTTTATTTCGTCCAGAATTGGCTTTCGATCGTCGTCTGAGAGTAAATCTACGTCCGTGAACTCATATTCTATTCCACATTCCCCCAGAAATTTCTTGCAGGCTTTGCAATGACTGCAGGTACTCAACGAATAAAGTTTACATTGTTCCATCTTGTATCTCCTTCAATTCAACCATGGAAATTCAATTTATCAATCACTGTTCAAATAACATAATTTGTCGGTTTCAATGATGACATTTTTCATTACTACCTGAACCTAACTATGCAAATTGAAGCTATTAGATCATTTTAGTTAGTCTTTTCAGATGGTTGTTGACGTTAGTTACCCATAATGTTATCGTTAAGTTTCGTCATTTTATTTCCAAAAGTCGGGTTCTTACAAATGTCACAAACTGAAAACAAGAGGGCTCTAATTACCGGGGTAACCGGACAAGATGGCGCTTACCTGACAGAATTTCTCCTTCGTAAAGATTACGTTGTATGTGGTGTTAAAAGAAGAAGCTCGTTGATCAATACCCAGAGAATCGACAATTTTTATGAAGATCCCCACTTCCCAAGTCGACGTTTGATCCTTGAATACGGCGACATGACGGATTCTACCAACCTTATTAGAATCATTCAGCAATTTCAGCCTACGGAAATTTATAATCTTGCGGCGCAAAGCCATGTCAAAGTTTCATTTGAAACACCTGAATATACCGCAAATTCAGATGCGCTTGGAACGCTTCGATTGTTGGAAGCGATCCGCATCCTGGGCCTTGTAGACAAGGTACGTTTTTATCAAGCGTCAACAAGTGAACTATACGGGATGGTCCAGGAAATACCTCAGAAAGAAACCACGCCCTTCTACCCCAGAAGTCCCTACGCCGTGGCCAAGCTGTACGGTTACTGGATAATAAGGAACTATCGTGAAGCCTATGGCATGTATGCTTCCAACGGCATACTTTTCAATCACGAATCACCTCTGCGGGGTGAAACCTTTGTAACCAGAAAAATTACGCGGGCAGTTGCAAGAATAAAACTGGAGATGCAAGAAAAACTCTTCCTGGGCAATCTTAACGCCAAACGGGATTGGGGCTACGCGGCAGATTATGTGGAGGCAATGTGGCTGATTCTACAACATCATGAGCCTGACGATTTTGTAATAGCAAGTGGCGAAAATCATTCCGTCAGAGAATTTGTAGAGCGAGCCTTCAGGGAGGTCGGCATTTCTATTATATGGAAAGGGTCAGGCGTAGACGAAATAGGGATAGATTCAGAAACTGGTAAAGAACTGGTCCTTGTTGACCCCCGATACTTTAGACCAACTGAGGTTGATCAGTTGCTTGGAGATGGAACCAAGGCTAAAGAATTATTGGGATGGACCCCTCGGTGCGATTTCTCCCAATTGGTTCGGCGAATGGTCGTCGCCGATCTCAGAGAAACCGAGAAAGAACAGTTGTGCAGAACAGCGGGATTTAATTGATGAGTTCAACAAAACCTAAGGTATTCGTCGCGGGTTCCACAGGCATGGTGGGATCCGCTATTTGCAGGCGACTCTCTTTGGAAAATTATCCAGTGATAAAGCATCCCGGTCGCAAAGTCGATTTGCGTAACCAAACAGCCGTGTTTGATCTAATCAAGAGCGTCCAGCCCCAATGGGTTTTTCTCGCAGCGGCCCGAGTTGGAGGGATATATGCTAATAACACGTTTCCTGCTGAATTCATTTACGACAATTTGATGATGCAATGTAACATCATGCACGCGTGCCATGAACTCAAGGTAGAGAAATTGCTTTTCCTCGGGAGTTCCTGCATATATCCCAGATTGGCTCCTCAACCCATAAAAGAGGAGTACCTGTTAACGGGACCACTCGAACCTACCAATACTCCGTACGCTGTGGCAAAAATCGCCGGAATCATCATGGCCCAATCTTATCGAAGACAGTATGGAGCAAATTTCATATCAGTTATGCCTTCTAATCTTTATGGTCCTTTCGACAATTTTGATTTAAAGAATTCTCACGTATTGCCGGCATTATTAAGAAAAACACACGAAGCTAAAGTTTCCGATTCAGATTATGTCGAAATTTGGGGTTCAGGTTCCGTTTTGCGCGAATTCCTGCACGTGGAGGATCTGGCTGACGCTGTTGTATTCCTCATGAAAAATTACAACGAATTGGGCATTGTGAATATAGGAACAGGTAAAGACATTTTGATCAAGGATCTGGCTGAATTGGTAAAAGACGTTGTAGGTTTCACGGGCGATTTACGTTTTAAAGTGGACATGCCTGACGGAGTACCGCAGAAATTGTTGGACATCTCCAAGATTACAAGCCTCGGATGGCAACCCAAAATAGGCTTGAAAGAA
Organism: Desulfomonilaceae bacterium; assembly: GCA_041662605.1. Classification (NCBI taxonomy): domain Bacteria; kingdom Pseudomonadati; phylum Thermodesulfobacteriota; class Desulfomonilia; order Desulfomonilales; family Desulfomonilaceae; species Desulfomonilaceae bacterium. The sequence continues at coordinate 48,348 of JBAZSD010000028.1, read as the reverse complement.
GGTTTGGAATCAACCTATTCCTGGTACCTCGAGAATATCGATCATTGCAGGAATTCATAGGGCCTGCGTTAAAATTATACCGCGATTTTCTAAGAAACGGTTTATCGTGTGATGGATGCGGCTTTGAGGCCCGAACTGTTCAGAGCCCTTTCTCAACGAGACTGAACGCAGTAGAGATCAAATTGGGGATCATTTCGACCTGATCATCCAACAGGGTTCTAGGGTCAATCACTATGCAATCATCCTTGGCTAGCGCTACGACCGGTGGGTCTCCTCGTCTGAGGGCGCTTTCAAGACGAGCGGCGGAGAAATTGAGAGGTTTTACGCAAACGCGGGGGCCAGGGAGGTCACTCATAGGTAAAGCGCCTCCACCTACTCTGCCGGAACCCTGTTCAATGCTTATTTGCGCTCTTTGTCCCATGGCAAATTCCAAAGCTTCGGCAATTTTTGAGGCGTCTATCATCAGATCGCCCTGACTTTTCTTGATCATAGCCAGAGTGGGTATATAATTTGTCGGATCCGATGATCGGGTATACTCCTGAAGTGTGGCCTCCAAACCGGCAAGGGTTAACTTGTCCATTCTCAGAGCCCGTGCCAGCGGGTTTACAGCCATTTTATCAATCATTTCCTTCTTTCCGGCTAGAATCCCCGCCTGTGGCCCACCCAACAGCTTGTCCCCGCTGAAACTGACAACGTCAATCCCTTTGGCAATAACTTCCTGAACAGTGATTTCTTCCGAGAGTCCAAAAGGAGACAGATCAACGAGACATCCGCTTCCCAGGTCCATCATTGTAGGCAGTTCGTAATCTTTGCCTATTTGAGTCAGTTCCTCCAAAGATACTTCGCGCGTAAATCCTACAATTCTGTAATTGCTAGTATGAACTTTTAGAATAAGAGCGGTACTGTCGGTTATGGCCTGTACATAATCCTGGGGATGGGTCCTGTTGGTTGTCCCAACTTCCCTCAAGACGGCCCCGGATTGGGCCATAACTTCGGGGATGCGAAAAGAGCCCCCGATCTCGATCAACTCACCTCTCGAAACGATCACTTCCCGCCCTTTAGCAATTGAACTCAAAGCCAGTAGAACCGCTGCGGCGTTGTTATTAACCGCAAGAACAGCTTCCGCTCCGGTTAGTTCTTCCATCAAGGATCTCAAATGCGCGTTTCTCTGACCACGCTTACCCTTTTCCAGGTCATATTCAAGGTTCGAGTAAGAAATGGCCGCCTCAAAAATTCTTTGCGCAACTTCCCTTGACAACGGGGAACGACCCATATTTGTGTGAACAACCACGCCAGTGGCATTAATGAGTTTATGAAGTTTACGGGATAATCGCTTTTCGACTGCAAGCCGAATTTTGCTAACCATCAAATCCGGGGCAAGGTCTTCAGAAATCAATTTGTCATTTCTAATGAGCAAGCGCACATTGTCCAGCGTAGATGTAATGATCTGTTTTACTAATGTCGGAGAATATAAGTTTAACAGGCGCTGAATATCAGGATTGGAAAGTAACCTGTCTACTGAAGGAATAAGACTGAACAAAGATTCAGATTTCTTGTCCGTCACGATCCCGCCCCTATGATGATTTGATCTTGATTGACTTGACAAATTCCTCAAAGGTTGTGGAATAGGTCTTGAAATCTTTGGCCGGAGCAGAAAATTCGACATTGATTTCGTTCTTGTCGGTAAAAATTTTCAGACCCCATGACATCAAACGATTCGTATCGGATGGAGGTTTTTCTTTTGTTAGAATCGCTTTCGAATTCGAAATCCTTAAGGTTTTTACCCGATCCAATCTGGTGTCGGTGTTGGCAGTTTTCTTGAATGCGTTTATCATTGCGCTTCTCGATCCGATGAGCCGGTCACCGACTACGATATATATCTCCGCGGAGTTTTTGGTCCATTTAAAAATATGAGGTTCGTCAACCCCTTCCGCCTTAAATCCTTCAGGGATCTTGATTTCCATCACGCCGTCTACAACATGGGCCTGGGATGGACTTGTTTGCGCGGGTTGGCAGTACGCCGTTACAGGGGTCAGGATGACCGATAAAGTCAAGATCATCAGTATAAATATTCCCGAAATCGCAATTCCAGGAAAAGGCGCCCAGGAGGCGGCTTTCGTTCCCAGGAACCTTATTGGTTCGCTGTCAGGATTACACTTCCCAACGTATCGAGTCATCCAGTCTCCGGATTCCAGGATTGCTTAATAGAAAATACTAACTTGAACATTTCCGAAATTGTACCACGGATACAAAAACATGTCAAAAATCATTACATCTGACACCACCCTGCCTTCCCGAAAAGCGCATGTCTATGTGATGGGATGCAAGGTGAACCAGGCCGAGATTGATAGTGTGGCAGGCTTCCTCATGGAGAATGGGTTTGAAATAGACCAACACAGCGAAACGCCGGAAATCATTTTTGTTAACACCTGTTGTGTTACTGATTCAGCAGCCGGAAAATCCCGTCGTATGATTCGAAAATTGGCGGATCAATATCCATCCTCCAGATTATTGGTTTCCGGTTGTCTTTCTGAAATCGATCCCGAGATGATCAAAAGAGTCGCTCCGAACGCTGATGTCCTCGGGACATATGACAAAGACCGTTTTCAAGAAATCATTTTCGCTAAATCATCGACTGTTTTAGAATCTAGTCTTATTCCAGCGTCATCGTGTCTAAAATTTTCCAGTGTGTGGAGATCATTTCGGTCATCCAGGAGTCGGGCTTTCCTGAAAGTTCAGGATGGTTGCTCGCATCGCTGTTCCTATTGCGTTGTACCGATAGCGAGGGGACCGTCTCGCAGTATGAATGTCAAGGAAGTCATAAACAATGTTCGAGACCTTGTTAAATCAGGATTTTCCGAGATAGCTTTGACGGGGGTTCATTTAGGAGCCTACGGTAGAGATCTGTCTCCGAGATCGTCTCTCGACTGTCTTATCGCAGAGCTACTTGCCAACACATCAAATTGCCGGTTTAGGTTGAGTTCAATCGAACCTCAGGACTTTTCTGATGAGTTGGTCATGTTGGTTTCACAAAGTTCCAGAATTTGCCGGCACTTCCATATTCCTACGCAGAGCGGAGACGACGAGATTCTCAAACGGATGTTCAGGCCTTACAGGACTGGTTTGGTTCGCGACCTTGCGGATAAGATTCTAGAACACGTAACCGACGCTTGTTTGGGCATGGACATAATGGTTGGATTCCCAGGTGAATCTGAATCCTCGTTCCAAACCACCCTGGAATTTGTCAAGGGATCTCGTTTCAGCTATTTTCATGTATTTCCATTTTCTCCCAGAAGGGGAACAGTGGCATACGGGCTTCCCCTACGGACTCCTAACAAGGTAGCTCGCTCAAGAGTGAAGATTCTTCGGAGTCTCTCAAATGAACGGCGCCAGGAATTCTACAAGAGATTTGTAGGACGGGCTTTAGAAGCTGTTGTCGAGTCGGTTGGAGAAGATTCTGATGGATGGGGTAAAGCTCTCACGGACAATTACCTTTCCGTGAATGTTAGCGGTCTGGATAAGGGACTTAAGAGAAAGATTGTGCCGGTTAGAATCCACACGGTGTCCAAAAATGATGTTATAGGATCACTTCTACGGGAAAAGTAAAATTACGGAGGGTAATTGTTGGTAACACGTCACGGGATTCTGTCAGTGTGGACTTAAATTACGTTTGCTTAACCCGAATTGTCACGCTTCCTGGTCAGCTCGATAAATTCCTTGGCCTTCGAAAGATGGTCTCTGACCTTCCGCAAGTCCTCGGGTTTAGCGTCCTGAAAATAATTGGATACCGATTCACAGGCAAGATATGTGTGAGATATTGACTGTCTGATTAATTCATGGAACTGGGCGTATTTCGAAGGCGGGATTATCGAAAAGACCTTTGAATCAAGTATGCGTAAATCCCGCTTCAATGATTCGAGTTTCAGGTTAAGATCTTGAACCGCCACATGCGTGTTCGCTTCGCTAGGGTCGTAATCCTCTAAATTCAAGCTCGGGGCTCTTGTCATTAGAAGTGACAGCTCTTCCAATATTGGGGTCGTTTCCGTGAGATAAATTCGTAGACCCCTGCTTGTTCCGACTTGTTCATCCAGGGGAGAAGGAATGTGTTCCTTTGGCGCGATAGATTCTGTAAGGTTTTCAGTGGCGCCTGGCGCCGATTCTTGTGTCTCTTTGACCGGAAGCTGTTCTTTTTCAGTCGACTGGCTAGGAGATTCAACCGGGGTTTGCCCTGAATTCTCAACCACGGCGCCAGTAGATTCTTTAGAAAGCGTTTCATTGAATTCGGGCGCTTCCGACTGAGCCTTCTTTATTTCTGATTCATGTTTCGTTTCCTCAACAGGAATCTCAGTGGCTTCCTTTCTTGTTTCCAGGACTATCCAGTCTTCCGGCGCCAGAGCTTCATGATCTTCAAGAGCCTCAACCGCAGGAGCTTTCAATGAGCCTTTAATGGGTTCCAACTCTTTGATTTTGGGCGCAATTAGGTTCTGTCGCCTTCCTAACGCTTCCTTGGCAGGCTCCGGAAGCGCTTCCGTAATATTTATGGGAGCTAAAGGAGTCCCCATATGGGGTTGCTCTCGTTCGATGCGGTTCTTGACATCCTGCAGATCTTCTTTTTCATGTTGCTTGATTGTTTTTCCATCACTGTAATCAAAGGGTAGATGAGTAACAGGCGTCTCCTGCCGATCTTCCAGTTCTGATGGCCCAGGAATTTGTATGACTGGCCCAGGCTTCTCCGGTGAAACGGGTTCCGTATTTTCAGGCTCAACAGGAGCTTCCACCGGATGAGGCGCCTCCTCAACTTTGGGTTTGACCTCCCCCACGATCTGATTCATTTTTATTTCGGGAATAAATACCTTGTAGCCGGATGGTCCGACTGGAGCGTATGTTCCGGCGCCCTGACTTGATTGGGCATTAGGCGCCCCTTCTTGCGGCGCGTTTGGTAAAGACTGTCCCAAAGTGTCTGAGCTGAAAGTTAAAACCAACAGTGCAGACAACGTTAATATTATCGGTTCTATGGCTTGAAAACGTTTCATATCCAAGCGCTCAGGCGCAATTCACTACGCCTATAAAATGCTACAAAAACTTCTCAACAGTACTTCAAAATTGCTAATAGCAAATCATATTTTATTTTATTAACTTATTTTATATTAGTCAAGTTGATCATTAATTTCAGGTGTATCGGAGTCCAATGAAAGGTCTAGCCTTACAGACCTGATTCGGTCCAACACTCCATTAATAAAGGCTCCTGAATTCTCAGCTCCGTATTTTTTTCCAATCTCAATAGCCTCATTCAGGATTACGGCGGTGGGGGTTTCCGGAAACGTGGTCATTTCAGCTATGGCCATGCGTAATATGTTTCGGTCAACCTGATTAATTCGATGAAGCTTCCAGTTCTCTGAAAATTCTGAGATCAGGCGGTCTATGGAGTCTTTGTGGTCCGTAACCGCTATGATTAGAGCAGATGCGAAATCCATTGAGACTCTATCGGTTTGGACAACCTTTTCCGGATCCGATCCAAAGTGGGTTTCCAAAAAGCGGAGAGTTCTCAATGGAGACTGATTCAGTGTTTCCGCGGAGAATAATACTTGCAACGCGAATTCACGAGTTTTTCTTCTGGAAGGCACTCTTAAATAAACATTCTCATGTCATAAAATCGGTTTATTTTATTGCTTTTAGCCATGTCATATAGATTTTAGCAAACTAGCCATTTCTATGGCCGACATAGCAGCCTCAGAACCTTTGTTGCCACCTTTAGATCCAGCTCTTTCAATCGCCTGCTCCAAAGTGTCTGTGGTCAAGACACCAAAGCTTACAGGAATCGTAGATGTGAGAGCTGTCTGCGCTACACCTTTGGACACTTCCGACGCGATAAAATCAAAATGAGGAGTGGAACCTCTTATTACAGCGCCTAGAGCTATAGCCATATCAAATTTCTTTGAGTGCGCAGCAGCGTTAATAACTTGCGGTATTTCAAACGCGCCCGGTACCCTGACAATCGTTATATCTTCAGACGCCATGCCATGTCTGACTAAAGTGTCTATGGCTCCATCGATAAGCCTGGACACCACAAAATCGTTAAAGCGACTAGCTACCAACACTGCTTTAAGACCGGAGGCGTTAAAGACGCCTTCAATCATTCTAGTCATCAAGCCTCCCTGTAAATCGTGATTTAGGCGCCGCGGACACCATCAGGCAGACGCGGCTGCCCACATTAGCACGAGGACAATTCATATAGATGTCCCATTTTTTCCTTTTTGGTCTTTAAGTATCTAAGGTTCGTCGAGCAGGGCTCGCAAACTATTGGAACCTGCTCAATAACTTCAAGGCCGTAACCTTCCAGACCTACAATCTTGGTGGGATTATTGGTCATCAAGCGCATTTTTTTGACACCCAGATCGGCCAGCATTTGCGCGCCGATACCGTAATCCCGAAGATCCGGTTTGAAACCGAGTCTCAAGTTTGCTTCAACCGTGTCACATCCTTGATCCTGAAGAGCATACGCCTTGATCTTGTTCAGCAAGCCTATTCCGCGTCCCTCCTGCTGCATGTACAATATTACGCCCTTGCCGGCCTCTTCCACCATGTGCATGGCCTTTTCCAATTGATTGCCGCAATCACATCTTTTCGAACCAAAGACGTCTCCAGTTAAACATTCGGAATGGACACGAACAAGGGTTGGTTCCTCCGGGTTGACTTCACCTTTTACCAAGGCCACATGATTGTGATTGTCCACATCGTTCTCATAAACGATCAGCTTGAAATCACCCCCGAACTCTGTGGGTAAAACAGTTTCAGCTCCTCTTCGAACGAGTTTCTCGGTGCGCATTCTGTACTTTATGAGATCCTTTATGGTACATATTTTGAGGCCATGTTTTTCAGCCATGATCATAAGGTCCGGCAAACGGGCCATTGTGCCATCTTCGTTCAAGACCTCACATATTACCCCGGCTGGGGCTAAACCAGCCAATCTTGACAGGTCTACACTTCCTTCAGTCTGGCCGGCTCTCACAAGGACACCACCCTTGCGGGCCCTAAGAGGGAAAACATGGCCAGGGGATATTATGTCACCAGGTGTTGCGTCCTCATCCACTGCCGTAAGAATGGTAACAGCACGGTCATAAGCGGAAATTCCAGTGGTTACTCCCCTTGTCGCTTCAATTGAAACAGTGAAATTGGTGCCAAAAGGGGATTTGTTGTCCGACACCATCATCGGCAAATCTAAAGATTCGATCTTTTCTCTGGTCATGGACAAGCACAAAAGTCCTCGCCCGTATTTGGTCATAAAGTTAATGGCCTCCGGTGTTACCTTTTCTGCGGCCATAGTGAGGTCACCCTCGTTTTCACGATCTTCGTCATCAACAAGAATCACCATTCGTCCTTGTTTTATCTCTTCAACAGCCTCTTCTACACCTACAAGCACGCCCATTCAGGCATCCTCCCTAGATAAATCCATATTTTCGCAAAGTCTGTTCATCGAGCCCAGGCTTGCTTGACCAAACGTTTACAAATTTTTCCACATACTTACCTATTATATCGAACTCAATATTGACAGTATCATTGATCTTTTTATCGGTCAACCCTGTCAAATCAGAGGTATGCGGGATGATCATAACCCAGAATCGGTTTCGTTCAACTCTATTCACCGTTAAACTGACGCCGTCTATGGCGACACTACCCTTTTCCACCAAGTATCTGGACGAATCAACCTCAAAGCCAAGCAAAAAGCCGACACCCACTTGACGTTTTTCCACTATCCTCCCCAGACAGTCTACATGTCCTGAAACTATGTGCCCTCCAAAACGGGAATCCATCCTCATCGCCTTCTCAAGATTTACACCTGCGCCGTTTTTGGATTGTCCAAGGGTCGTAACATTCAACGTTTCAGGAGAAACATCCATTGAAATTTGTTTACTCTCGATCGACACCTTTGTCGCTGTGAGACATACTCCGTCAACGAGGATTGAATCCCCTTCCTTAACGTCCGTCAAATCCATATTCGATTTTATTACTAGTCTGATGAAATTCTGATAAGGCTCGATAGCCCTTATCACTCCTCTGCTCTCGACTATTCCTGTGAACATCCCGAATCCCTGTTGAGTCTATGCCTTTTCATTAATGAAGTTCTGTTCCGGTTAAGTCTGGAAACAAGTGCCTTTTGCGCACCCGTCCCATGGATGATAGTAAGCTCGATTTAATATCTGGGACCTGTGTTTCCAAGTCAAGCAGCAGTCTTTTTACCCAATGTCTCCTGGAATCCACCATTCCCTGGAATATGCACCCGCAGGCCACTATAGGCAATCCCATTTCTTCAGACATTTTTGAAGTAATCACTTCTCGAACATAAACAAGAGGTCTGATAACAATGTTGGCGCCATTGTCGGCCGTAAGCTTGGGACTCATCCCTTTTATCGATCCATTAAAAAACATGTTCAAAAGCAGAGTTTCAATGAAATCATCCAGATGATGACCCAATGCGATCTTATTCCATCCATTTCTTGAAGCGAATGAATACAGAGCGCCTCGCCTGAGTCGTGAGCAAAAAGAACACGGATTTGTGCCTTTGGTGAGGTGCTTTGAAACAATAGAAGGAATATCTGAAACAATAATCGTATGAGGAATGTTGTCGCTTTTCAGTCGGCAGGCCATTTTCTCCAGACCGTCAGCGTCAAAATCTGTGGCAAGGGTGACAGCGGCGACATCGTAGTGAATAGGGGCCTTCTTTTGCAGGGCTAGCAAGGTATAAAGAAGGGACCAGGAGTCCTTGCCTCCGGAAAGAGCCACAAGAATTTTGTCATTTTCCTCAATTAATGAAAAATCACCGATAGCTTTCCCTACAAGGCGTGTAATTTGTCTTTTGGTTGCAATCTTGGACATTTATTTTTAAAATTACGAGAAAAACTATCCACCCTGCTCTTGATAAAATCTGATTATAGAATAAATTATATTATTAATCTTTTCAATTAAGAGGAAACCATCTGAAAGAATTTTCAGGGCTCGTTGGCGAAATCTTTACAGGCAAGATTCATGTAAGGTTTGATATCTTATTGACCTAATAGTCCATTTCTGGAGACAATAATTGATTTTCTTAAATAATGTAGCCAAGTATGTTCAAGGCAGAGCGCTTTTCGAACAATTAAATCTGAATATTCACAGAGGAGACCGAGTAGGAATCATTGGACCCAATGGAGCTGGAAAATCAACTCTACTGGGAATGATGGAAGGCCTTATCGAAACGGACAAGGGAGAAGTTACGGTCGAAAAGAGAATAAAGATAGGCGTCCTACATCAGGAAATAACTCAAGGGAGTGATGGTCCGATTCTGGAAGAAGTTATGAATGTGTCGGACCGGCTCAGAGCCATAAAACAGAGACTGCGGGAACTTGAAGGGGCTATGGGAACACTTGCTGAAGATTCATCGCAAGCCTCGGAACTTCTGGAGGAGCATGGTCAGCTCCAAAGTGAATTCGAACAATTGGGTGGCTATTCTCTCGAGGCTCGAGCGACCAAGACACTCCAGGGTCTGGGTTTCTCTTCAGAAGATTGGACGAGAAGATGGAGTGAATTTTCCGGCGGCTGGCGAATGCGTGTGGCGCTGGCCAGGATTCTTTTGTCAGAACCGGACGCCCTGTTGCTTGATGAGCCTACAAATCATCTTGATTTAGACAGTCTGCTTTGGGTAGAGCAATACCTTGCCGATTTCAGGGGAGCGCTTGTTATTGTATCCCACGACAGGGCGTTTCTTAACAAACTGGTGAATCGTATAGTCGAGGTCGACGCAGGGAAAGCTACGACATGCTCCGGAAACTTTGATGACCATGAAAGAACGAAAGAGACCCAACAGGAAATTTTGGTAGCGTCATTTAAGAATCAACAGGAAAAGATTAAAAGAATTCAAAAATTCATCGACCAAAACCGTGTAAAGGCAAGGACCGCCAGTCGTGCCCAGAGTAGACTGAAAATGCTCGACAAGATTGAAAAGATCGAACTTCCAACTAAACAGAGACGGGTAAAATTCACGTTTCCTCAACCTCAACCTTCCGGGAGAAGGGTTATAGAAATCCTCGGTTTGGTTAAAAAATTCGGTTCCAAAACAGTTTACAACGGGTTTGATTTCAAGGTCGATAAAGGAGAGAAAATAGGGCTGGTAGGACCAAATGGAGCCGGAAAATCCACGTTGCTCAAGATTATGGCCGGAGTCTTACCTTATGACGACGGAGTTGTTCAACCGGGCCACAACGTGAAGGCCGGTTACTTTGCCCAGCATCAATCTGAAAGTCTGAATTCAGAACTTTCGGTTTTGTTGGAAGCCACCTCTGTTGCCCCTGGCGCTTCCGAACAGGAAGTGCGCAACATATTGGGGGCGTTTCTGTTTTCAGGTGACGATGTGTACAAGAAAGTCAAGGTTCTCTCTGGTGGAGAAAAGAGTAGGCTGGCTTTAACGAAAATTATGCTGGCTCCTCCTAATTTCCTGCTAATGGATGAACCTACAAACCATCTTGATATTCCTTCTTGCGAAATCCTTGAAGAGGGACTTAAGAAATTCTCAGGAACCATGGTTCTGATCACACATGATCGTAGGCTGATGAACTCTGTTTGCACCGGGATTCTGGAAATTCACGACGCTGGAGGAGATTTTTACCCTGGAAACTATGATGATTATCAGTTCAAAAAAGACCTGATGAGTAAAGAGGTTCAGAGTTCTCCACCTGAAGTCCACTTTGTCAACCCTGTGTCGCAGTTGAACCAGGCGAACCCGGGCACAAAGGACCAACGAAAAGACAAAAAAAGGAAAGACGCTCAGACGCGACAGGCTCTATCCAAAAAAATGGGTCCGTTCAAAGAACAGATCAGGCTGATAGAAATTGACATGGGGAAAAAGGAGATTCGTCGGAAAGAGATTCAGGACTTGATCGCAGACCCCAAAATTTACGAGGACAAAGACACCTTGATGTCCCTTCTCTCCGAGGAACCGGCTTTATCTAAGGAAATAAATGCGTTGGAAGAACAATGGGAGCACCTCCATACGGAACTCGAAGCATTGGAGCTTCAGTCCGGGTGAGATCTGTCGGTCCGCGTAATTTCTCCAGTAGTTTATTACGCGCAGCGTAAGTTCCACGGAATAAAGAGATAGCTTTATAGATTATCTATTCATCAACGGATTCGGCTTTTTTCAGTTCATCCACAACACGGTGGACATCGCCGAGACATCATTTCCCAGATGGGTTTTTGGAGGCGCATTTACAACCTCCAAGCCTCTTTTCAGCCATGATCCGCTCCATGATCAATGACTTGCCGTTGCAGGCAAAATCTTCTTCCAGATCATGTTTGGTGTAGCCAAAACAGTAGCAGATCAATGGGTCTTGGTTGCGTTCATCGAGTTCATTGGAATTGGTTTTCAGGGGTTGTTCTCATCCATTTCGCTGAGTTCTTTTTCGATCAATCCAATATGGCCTTTGAGGATTGGAGCAAATAATAGATAAATCAGATCCGCGGCGCGTCTACCAATGGACATGAAGTCACTCGATCCGCCATGAATATTTTTGGTTAAAAAGGTTTGTCGGCGCAGTGATGAGCAGATGAAAAGTTAGTACGCTATCTCCAAGGTGGTGGCAATTGCGTTGAGTCTTTTGTCGAGTGTCCATAATGGGACAGTAGTCAATATCGACGAGGCTAGGATGTGCGCGTCGACATAACCAAGTCCTTTGCCCATAAGATGACGAGTCTCTATGAACTTCATAACGTCTTCATGTTCAACAAATTCAGCCATGGGAAGAGCCTGCAGGAGAGTGAGTATTTCAGACCTATTTTTGATATTCCCGCAAGCGAGTTCGCCGATTACAAAAGGATGACAGAAGACTGCCCCGTCATTCAATAACGCCTTAAGTACTGTGTGGCCGGCGCGCAGATGGGCAACCCATATGGACGTGTCAACAAGTACCATTCCGTTAGCTACTTCTTTGTCTACGAGGTATCGGCATTAACTTTTTTTCGGTCCCCCCGAGTTTAGCAAGCCGTTTGCCACTTTCCAGCGCAATCAACGACTGAAGCCCAAGCCTGACAAGGGCTGTCTTCTCTACAATTCCGGTCAGTTTGGAAGCCTTTTGAATTAACTCATCATCTATGTTTAGTGTTGTTCTCACCAGTAAACTCTTTTCCTCATATGCGTTTCTGTATGATATAGTATGTATATTTTATGTGTATTTGTAAAGAAAACCAACTTTTTTGAATACAAGATGTCTTATTAATAACCAATTTTCACTTGACTGAAAAATTGAGTTGGAACCACATTTGATTAATTCGGCGTCCAACTCATCCTGGATGAATTATTTAAAGCCATTCACAACAATTTTAACGGTGAATCCGGCGCGTTCAAGAATTCAGTATAGGCTACAATTTTCTATTGCGTATGAATTTATAACAGGGTAAGATTTAATTTGGACAAGCGATGACCTCGTCCAGATGATCTTTAGTCTCAAGCTGGAAAGAGCCCGAACTGCAGACGAAAATTCCGGATCTCAATTATTTCTCGTTGAGATTTATGAAAATTCGTTAGGACGTTCGCTCAAAGTAATTTTTATAACCACTTTTTCGGACCAGATCTATAATCCGGAGGTATCTATTTATGGATCGTAACGTGTGCGTTATCGCCGGAGGAATGTCCAAGTGGGGGGTAAGAGACGGCAGTCAGAGAGATTTCTTTCAGGAAGCCGCGAAGGCCTGCTACGATGACAACCCTCAATTGAACCCAAAAGAAATTGATGGGTTACTAGTGGCATCCGCTTACACTGAGAGAACTTCTTATCAGACGCATCTTGCTCCACTTGTGGCAGAGTATGTTGGGGTAAAACCCAAAAACATTTGCGCCAGGGTAGAACTACTGTGCGCGAGTGGAAGTTCCGCGATAATTCTGGCTTTTGCCATGATTAAATCAGGTCAGGCCGATGTAGTCATGGTGGCCGGCGGAGAAAAACTTTACACCCCGCAGAAATGGGAAGTTTTCTACAGCGAACTGGCCTCTGTGGACCATGATTGGGATGGTGGCCAGGGACTAGGGTTGCCACCTCCTGTCTTCGCAATGGTGGCCAAGCAGCACATGCTTCAGTATGGCACGAAGAAGGAGCATCTTGGGACCATCTCTGTCAAGAACAGGAGAAACTCTTCCAAGAACCCCAAAGCCCAGTTTCAAACTCCAGTAACAATGGAAGAGGTTATGTCCGGCAGGATGATTGTGCCCCCGCTTACGCTTTACGATTGCTGCCCGATCACTGATGGGGCAGCATGCGTCGTTCTGGCGGCTGAAGAAATAGCCAAGGACTTGACGGACAAACCTCTTGTATACATTAGAGGAACTGGACAGGCCTCTGTAAACAACATGTCCGCGAACATGCCTAACTGGACCACCTGGGAAGCCTTAAAAATAGCAGCGAGCCAAGCTTATTCAAAATCCAAGGTGGACCCCAAAGAGGTCAATGTAGCCATGACTCATGATTGTTTCACCATTTCTGAAATAATCGAAATGGAAGATCTTGGGTTCTGCAAAAAAGGAGAAGGCGGATTCTTTGTGGCCGACGGTCAAAATGATTTTGGCGGTCAGGTGCCCACAAATACTGACGGCGGGCTACTCGGATGCGGACACCCCTTTGGTGGAACAGGAATCAGACAGGGAATTGAAGTTATGCGTCAACTGCGAGGAGACGCCATCCAGCAGGTTCCAAACGCAACCGTTGGGTTGACCCACAATTTGAGCGGATTTATAGCCGCCCATACTGTTCTTGTTTATGGGAGGGAAGTGGCATGAGCACACCTGGAATTTCCATTTTGGATGGAAAATACATGGTCACCATGGACCTGTTCCCTCAACAGTCCAAGGAATTCAACCAGATCCATGAATTTTACGAGTTTCTCAAAGAAGGCCGATTTACTACCACAAAATGCAAGGACTGCGGATCGGAGCCTTTCCCTCCGAGGGTCATGTGCCCGGACTGTTACAGCACAAATATGGAGTGGATAGACTGGCCCACAGTCGGGACAGTTATTGATGTAACAGAAGAAGCGGTAGGTGTCCCCTTGGGCTTCGGTAAACCTCCGTTGGTGCATGCTTTGGTCGATCTGGACGGCAAGAAGACTTTTTTTGTCCGGATCATCAATTGCAAGACCGGTGAATTGAAATCGGGCGACAAGGTCAAGTTATCCGTGTTTGATGTGGATCCGGTTCCCCAAGAAGTTGGCAGGGAAGTAGTTCAAATTCCTAGGGTGTTTTACGCTTTCGAGCCAGTTAAATAACCCGGACGATAGTGTGGAAGTCTAGGAATTCTGTTCTGTTCATAGGCACTAAAGGTAACAAGTTTAGCCCCGACATTTTTCGGGCCAAAACCAATAATCAGGAGGATCAAATGACTTTGGAATGGTTGCCTCGCGATAACGGACCTAAGAATCACGTTCTTATCGGCGCTGAGCATTGGGGCACAGACGCTCCCTGTACCGTATATGAAAGAAAACCTCTGACCAACCCCAAAGGAGAGGAAATCCCGGGTCTATATGTAGCCTGGATCCGACTCAACAATCCCAATCAGTATAACTCCTACACCACTGAGATGGTGAAGGGCGTCATCGCTGGATTTACCGCTGCGAGTCAAGATAGATCAGTAGTCGCGGTGGTGTTCACCGGAACAGGTGATAGGGCGTTCTGTACGGGTGGTAACACAAAAGAATACGCCGAATATTATAGCATGAGACCCCACGAATACGGCGAATACATGGATCTGTTCAACGGAATGGTGGATTCCATCCTTGATTGTAAGAAACCGGTTATTTGCCGCGTAAATGGGATGAGAGTCGCCGGTGGCCAGGAAATAGGAATGGCCTGCGATTTGGCCATTTCCAGCGATCTCGCAATATTCGGTCAGGCCGGAGCTAGACATGGTTCAAGCCCAGACGGTGGATCCACGGATTTCCTCCCATGGTTCCTTTCCATGGAAGACGCTATGTGGAACTGTGTAAGCTGCGAAATGTGGAGCGCTTACAAAATGAAGGCTAAGAACCTCATCTCCAAAGCAATTCCTGTGCTCAAACAGGGCGATAAATTCATTAGAAATCCTTTGATAGTAACTGACACATATATAAAGGACGGAGAGATCGCTTACGGTGAATTCAAGACCGGGGATGACGCCAAGGCGGCAAAGGAACTGATGAAGGAGCTTCCAATTGACTTCACCCTGCTGGACAAGGAAGTCAACAGGATTATCTGGACATTCGCCAATCTGTTCCCAGGATGTTTGATCAAGGCGGTCGACGGGATCAGAGCCAAGAAAAAATTCTTCTGGGATCAGTCTAAACTCCCCAACAGACATTGGCTTATGGCCAACATGAATTACGAGGCGTACCTAGGGTTCAACGCTTTTAATACCAAAAAAATTACTGGAACAGACGTAATTGACTTCATTAAATGGAGGCAATTGATTGCTGAAGGGGCCCCTGCTATAGCTGAGACTTTCGCGGAAGTTTTAGGAAAACCTAAGGCATAGTCGTTAATTCTTTGACTTCAATTGCGGCGGCCCGCTTGATCCTGTTTCAGTGGGCCGTCGACCAAATAGCTCCATCTGAGGATCCTGTAAAATGGAATACCGTTTGATTAGGGTTGAGAAACTTTTTGAAGAGTCAGTCATTAAAATCGTGCTGAACTCACCAAAAGCCAATGTCCTGGAAGCAGCCATGCTGGGCGAAATATTGGCCGTGATCAAGGATCTGGGCTCCAGCAAGAATTTTAAGCTCATAGTTTTTGAAGGCGAGGGGAAGCATTTTTCTTTTGGCGCCAGTGTTCCAGAGCACACGAAAGACAAGGCGGCCATGATGCTCAAGTCTTTCCATGAGTTGTTCTATGGACTCGCTGACTTGGGGATCCCCACCATGGCCGTTGTGAAAGGCCAGTGTCTGGGAGGCGGAATGGAATTGGCCCTGTTCTGTAATTTCATCGTCGCCGATTCGACGGCATTTTTTGGCCAGCCAGAGATTGTGCTGGGTGTATTTCCTCCACCAGCTTCCGTAATGCTGCCTTTGAAAATAGGGCAAACATTCGCCGATGAAATAGCTCTCACCGGAAGGTCTGTAGACGCAAGAGAGGCCGCCAAGATAGGACTTGTGAATCTTTTGTGTGAAGATGGTCAAGACGCATGGGAAGCCTCGTGCAAATGGATCGAAAAGTATATTCTCCCCAAGAGCGCATCCAGCCTGAGAATCGCCAATTTTGCGGTCAGAACCCAATTTTTTAGGGCTATTCGCGAAGACCTACCTCGAATGGAAGGTCTCTATCTAAAGAACCTGATGGAAAGCTGCGACGCGAACGAGGGAATCCAGGCCTTTTTGGAAAAGAGAAAACCAAACTGGAAAAACGACTAGTTTTCACTCAAAACTCGTCTTGTGACCTTATTTAAGGGCTGTGACAACCTGATCCATGTGCGACCCTCCACGGAGGACCTGGATGTCGTGAAATCCACTTAGAGCGAGGTCCTCACTAATCTCCTTGAATGTGTAGGTAGATCCTTCCCCAGTTGCTACAAGCATATTCACGGCAAAGATAGCGCCATCTTCAGGAGCAACTCGCGATTCCTCCATGACATGGTCTCTAATGATGATCAGACCATTTGGATCCAGACATGCGTGGGCTTTTGAAAATAGTCGCTGGTTGCCTTCACGCCCGTTCATGTGAATGATTGCGGAGAGCAACACAATGTCATAACCAGCGGGCAACGGATCAGTTTTAAAATCACCCTTTACAAAATTGATTCGATCGGCCCATTTGCCGTCGGAAATTTTTTCGGTGGTGATTTCAACGACCAGAGGAAGATCAAATAGAGTGGCTCGAAGCTCAGGGTTCAATTCTAAAAGGGCTCTGGAGTAAATCCCAGAGCCTGCGCCGACATCCAGCAAACTGGTTCTATTTCCTAGATTTATATCTTTGGCGATTGCCAAAGCCCTATCACGTCCAACTACCTCCATGGCTCCAATAAAAGCTTCGATATCTTCCCTTGATCTAGCTGCCTTGAAATAAGATTCAAAATCAAAATCTCCACGAACAATGGCTGTCAGGTTGGACCAACTATTCCACATGCGTACCCGATGTCTAATCAGGGGCAATATTGACTTGTCCGAGTCCGAATCGAGCCATTCTGATAGTTGTTGATCAACCGAATATGATGAGCCGTCCTTGGTCAGGAACCCCATGGCGACAAGAGAATCCATTAGAATTTCAAGCCCCCTTGGATTCCAACCGTGAATTTCGCATAGATCATGAACTGATTTCTTCGTCCCTTCACGAAAATTGGAAAACAGATCCAGTTCAGCGGCCGACAGCAGTATACGCGCCTTCTGGAACCCGGAGCAGATAGCGTCAATGCGCTGAGGGTCAAATTTCGTGATCATACTATAACTTCCTCCCGTGGATTCATCCTGAAATACGCTTGAACAGAGCCACTCCAGCGGAACTCATGGCAATCAGAATGGTCCCGATCATCAAATACAATCCTATAGAGGGCAGGCTGCTCATGTATAATTTGTAACGCCTGACGACAATGAGTTTCACAATCAAAAGAGAAAAAACAACTATTGCCGTAAATCCATGGACCAAAAAATTCACTGGAACATTTTCAAAGAATGCGATTCTAGGAACCATGTATATGAATAGACCAGTAAAAAGAACCACGAAACAGAGTCCCAGCCATCGGTGCAATGACCTAAGACTATTTCGCCCTCCCTTGCGGCCTAACACTTCAAGAATCACAAGGGTGTTGACTGCCCCTATAACAACTAAAGTGATTGCGCCCGTAAGAACTATTGACTCAGCCATGGCTCCTACCTCTCAATTTATGAATTTCCAAAGTCGATGATTTCTTTGTATATCATAACTCTCTTCATGGTATAGGCAAACCAGATTTTGTCCAAAAAAAGACCAGCCTTACATAAACATACACTTTAAATATCCATGATTATATATTGTTATTAATTGACAATATTTTCTAGTAATAATATCTTCACCATGCGTCATCACCCTGAGATTGAGACGCGTCATCATCGCGAGTTACCGTTCAAAGGTTAGCATGAAGCCTTCCAGAAGAGTGCAAAGAGGTTTCAGGATACATCCGGATTGGGCCTCTGTTTTGTCAAACATTCGGATTGTGCTTGTTGGAACAACTCACCCAGGGAACATAGGTGGGGTAGCTCGTGTCATGAAAAATATGGGATTGAATAATCTTAAGCTCGTTTCTTCAACCGAATGCGGACCCGAGACTGAAGCGTTTTCTCTGGCTTCCGGCGCTTATGATATTGTTTCCTCAGCTCAAACTTTCGATTGTCTGGCTGACGCTCTCGCTTCATCCGTGATGGCGGTCGCCACATCGGCTAGGCTAGGGGGAAAAAGGACTTCGGCCAAGACACCATCTGAGATGACTCCTAAATTCATGGCAAAGGCCCACGACGGAGAAGTATCCATAGTCTTTGGTCGAGAATCCCGAGGTCTTACCAATGAGGAAATTAAGTTGTGTGATCAACACATGATAATTCCCTCTGACGCGGATTTCGCTTCGATGAACTTGGCGCAGGCTGTGGCGGTGGTTTGTTATGAAATCTTTAAAATAGCTTGCCAACCGGTAGGATTTCAGGCTCTGTCGTTTCATCCCGCTTCTATAGAATCACGCGAAAAGATGTTTGATCACGTCGAGCAGGCTCTTCTTCGAGCCGGTTTTCTGGCTCGAACAAATCCCCTAAGAATGATGCGGGACGTCCGACGGATTTTAAACTGCGCCAATCTTGACGAACGAGACGTCCGAATCGTTAGAGGAGTTTTTCGTAAATTCGATAACGCTATCCGTTTGGCCAGGAGCGTCAAACTTATCGAAGCGAAGCAAGAATGAATCTACCTGAACGTATGCTTTTTGATCCAGTTATTTTCAGACTCGGTCCACTAGAATTTAGGTGGTACGGGTTGATGTATTTGATTGGTTTTGGGATCGCCTACTTCGTCATAAAGAAAGAATTAACGAGAAAAAACGGACCTATTCCTCCGGAAGCCGCTGGCGATTTCTTGTTTTATCTGATTCTGGGGTTGCTGGTTGGCGCCAGAGTTGGTTACGTCATCTTTTACAATTTGCCTGTTTACATTCACCAGCCATGGGAAATCTTCGCAATCTGGCATGGTGGAATGAGTTTTCACGGTGGATTAATCGGTATGGTTGTTTTTGGTCTTATTTTCTCAATAAAAAATAACGCTCCTTTTTTTGAACTTGCAGACATCGGGGCCCTTGCTGCGCCTATGGGGTTGATGTTGGGGCGCCTTGGGAACTTCATTAACGGAGAGTTGTACGGCAGACCCACGGACTTACCGTGGGGCATGGTTTTCCCAGGAGGCGGCGATGTTCACAGACATCCCTCCCAGCTATACGAGGCTCTACTGGAAGGACCGATTTTGTTTGCAATTCTTTGGGTCTTGAGAACCCGGCTCAGACAATCGGGAACTCTTTTAGCGGTTTTTCTGATGGCGTATGGCGTGTTCCGGTTTGTAGCCGAATTTTTCAGGGAACCCGATCCCCAATTGGGGTTTATCATTGAAGGTTTAACCATGGGACAGTTACTTTGTCTGGCCATGATGGCCTCGGGAATATGCTTGTTCGTGTATTTGAGGTTTGTCGCCAAACAGGATGGCGAGCCCCAAA
Organism: Desulfomonilaceae bacterium; assembly: GCA_041662605.1. Classification (NCBI taxonomy): domain Bacteria; kingdom Pseudomonadati; phylum Thermodesulfobacteriota; class Desulfomonilia; order Desulfomonilales; family Desulfomonilaceae; species Desulfomonilaceae bacterium. The sequence goes on along the minus strand of JBAZSD010000028.1, from coordinate 28,645 downwards.
AGGATCGGGTATCTTAATCGATTTTGAACTTCTTAAGCCAAATTCGAAACTTGACCAAATTATATACTCAAAATGGTGACCATAATGAAAAATAGGTTCTGGCTCATCTTAGGGATGTATTCATTATGCCTTTTCATGACATTATATTCCGTTCCTTCGTCCAAAGCCTCTGAAATGGCAAACACCCCTGAATCGGCTCCTGCCCGGAAGTCAACGTCAGAATCAGTTGTTAATCTCCTGAAGTCTGGCGACGAGCAGGCGAAAAAAGGTGATTGGGAACTTTCCCTAGATACGAATAAATCAGCGATTGAGCAATCCACATCAATTCGCGACAAAAAACTTGAAGCATTAGCTTATAGGGGCGCTGCGGTCGCCTGTTATCACCTCGGGCGCCTCGACGAAGCGATGGATTTTTCGGAAAAGACTATTGAGATTAATCGTGCCCTAAGAAACGCCAAGGGCCGATCCCTCGATCTCATTCTCGCCGGAAAGATCTCCTTGGCCCGTCAAAATTATCCTAAAGCCTTGACACAGTTTGAGGAGGCCCAGCGGATTTTACCTACCTCTGAATCTTCTGAGGCTCCAGGGTTGATGCGCGATCTGGCGGAGGTCAACATCAAGTTATTGCGCCTACCGGAGGCCACCGCTATCCTAAATCGTCTCGGCGCCTATTATTCCAAGAATAACGATTTGGACCAAGCAGCGCGGATATGGGCCCAGGAAGGCGATCTATGCCTCATGAAAGGTGACTATGGTAACGCTGCGATCCTCCTGAAAAAGGCTGAAAAAACATTTTCAGAACTCAAAGAAGACAAGGAATTGGGACAAACTCTCTATCGATTGGCCTACCTGGCTTTTATTTCTGGAGATTTCAAGCAAACTAAATCTTATCTCGACTCGGCTAAACAACATGTCTCCGCTGACGACGAAAAATGGCCGGTGGCCTTGCAAGCAGCTATAAAAGCCATGAATTCGTTCGACCACGGCTCAAGCGATCAGGCATCTAAAGAACTTGCTCAGGCTGGTGTTATGCTGGCGCAGGGACAACACATTCTTCTTAAAAGCAGAATACAAATGCTCCAGGCCAAAGTCGAAACGGAACTCTGCAATTGGAAAATGGCTGACGATTGCGCATCAACAGCTCTACAGGAATTCAAAAAGTTGTCAAACCTGGATGGAGAAGCCGAAGCCGAACAAACTCTGGCTCAAATTTACTTCAGGCAGAGTTCGTTAAAAGAGGCCCTGGATCATTCTCAACGATCCTTTGATATTTACAGGAAGCTCAAAAACAAAGACCGTACGGTTGATTGTAGGATACTCATCGCAGAGATCAACGAGATTCTGGGAAACCCGGCGGTGACACTAAAACAGCTCAAGGACGCTCTCGAAGAATCAAAGTCGGGGATTGATCCGAGAACATCCAACTATTTAAGACTGGCGGTGGCCAAGTTTCGCGTAACCAGGGAAAACACGGAAAAGGCTTTGGAGTCCGCCTTAGAGGCCAAGAAAGATTTCGAGACCGCAAACGATCAACGAGGGGTGGCAGAAGCGGACTTGGTCCTGGGGTTCGCGTACGAACTTGGAGGAAATATACCCAAAGCGTCGGAATCGTTACAAGAAGCCCTAGGGATAAGTCAAAAGCTAGGGGATCGTTTTGCCCAGGGTAAGGAACTCACAGCATTGGGCGTGATTTATAAGAATTCAGGTGATTTGGAAAAAGCTCAGGAAATTTTTCTCAAAGCGATGGAGCTTCGAAAATCCATTGGTGATTTGAGGGGATATGCCGCAAACCTGGCAAATCTGGCAAATATTTATAGACGCCATTCACAAAACACCGAAGCTCTACAGAATCTTCAGAAAGCCCTGAATATTTATCGTGAGGTGTCAGACAAAAAGGGCGAGGCCGACGCTTTGACAAATCTGGGAAATCTGGATGCCGCAGGAGGCTCCAACCAGGTGGCTATGGAAAAGTTCCAAAAGGCCCTTCAATTGCATAGGGAGACTTCAGATATTCGAGGAATCGCAACGGATCTTATTAGCATAGCTTCTCTCCGCCTGGCTCGTGGAGAAATTGACGAAGGGGCGGCTGCCCTGAAAGAGGCGGAAATTTACAACAAGAGAATCTATAATCCGGTCGGGAGCCTAGCCATACTTTCAGAGACCGCCACGGTAGCCAAGGCGAGAAAAAATTACAACGAAGCCCTAGATTGTCTTAATAAAGCAATGGAATTGGCAAAAAAGACCAAAGATTCCAGAGCAATTTCCTCAATCAATTTGAGGATCGCTTCGGTGTTTGAAGAAAAGGGAAACTTCCAGAAAGCCCTCAATATTCTTAATCAGGCTTCAGATCAACTAGAAAAGCATCAGGACTACAAAGGATTGTCTTGGGCTCTAGGGGCAAGAGGCATTATTCTCGCTAAAATGGAAGATTATGAAGGCGCATTAAAAGATTTAAACGAGGCGACCCGGATTCGGGCTGAACATAATATCACATCATCCCAATCTCAAGAGGTCGATTTCTATCTTGCTGAAATCTATCAGGGATTCAAAGACTATGACAGGGCCCTTGCCCACTACCACAGAGCCTTGGGTGGTTCACAAACAGCGGGAACCGACAGATTTGTTGGAAAAATATACGATCGAATCGGAACTATTTATTATGGCATGGAGGAATATTCCAAAGCGCGAGATTTCTTGGAAGACGCCTTGCGAATAAGCTCCGAGTCTGGAAACCTCAACAATCAGAAAGTTCAGCTTATTCGTTTGGCCGACGTGATGTCGAAACTGAAAGATCCTGACAACAGCCTTAAATATCTACAGAAAGCTCTGACTTTGACCAGAGACACAAAGGATTCGTCTAATGAAGCCAGGGTCTTGACAAGAATGGGGACTCTCAATCAGGTGCAGGGACGGCTCAGAACAGCTTTGGAAAACTACTCGGACGCAATGGATATTAGAACCAAAACCGGAGACAAAAGAGGCGTCAATGAAAATGTTCTTCAAATAGCCCTTGTAAACGCCACAATGTCAGATTTCGATCAATCTGTCTCTAACATCAAACGAGCCATCGACATAGCTCAAACGTCCGAAGACAGAAGCATGTTGTGGAAAGCCTATTTCATAATGGGCAGAACCCTCGAAGAAAAAAAGGCGTTTGGAGAAGCGTTGGAGGCCTATAGAAAGGCTCTCAATATTGTAGATTCCATGGACGCTGATTTTTCAGAAGAGTCTGAAGATGATGATTTCATATTTGGTGGCACATCAGCTCTTTTTGAGACAACACTTCGAGTCCTCATGACGCTGGCTAAGAAGGATCCCGACGGAGCGTACGATAACCAGGCCTTGAGGCTCATTGAAAGGCTGAAAGCCGCATCCTTTGAGAATACTCTCTTGAAGATTAACGTCCCAAGTTTTTCGAATGTGCCGAATGATTTGATCATCAAAGAAAAGAGTTTGAAATTAAGTCTGAATAAATTGAATCTGAAGTTGATGGAGCAAAGGTCGAAAATACACCCCAACGCTGAATTGATGAAAAGACTTCTCGACGAGAGGCGCAAAAAGGAAACAGCTTTCTCGAACCTGCGGGAGCAACTCTCCAAGGAATATCCTTCATATGTGAACCTGACCAAACCCAAATCCATGTCTATCCATCAGATTCAAAAAGATCTAGACCCTGACGAAGTGTTGCTAGAGTACATGGTCACACGTGGTCGAACCTACATTTTCGCTGTAGACAAATTCCGATTTCATACCTTTTCAGTCGATTATCCGCTTTCAGAAATAGAGAAAGACGTCGAACTCCTCGTTCGTCCCCTCCAGAAGCACGAGACCCTCGCAAGCTGGGACCCGTCCGTCGCCTATAAACTCTACTCGAAAATAATTAAGCCGGTAGAATATACCATGAAAGGAAAAAAAACCGTTGTGGTAATACCTAACGGTCCCCTGTGCTGGGTTCCATTCGAAATTCTTGTCGATTCAAAATCCCACGAGAACAAAAGGTTCTGGTCCGCAAATGACCAGCCAACATATTTGTTGGAAAAGTACGCCTTCTGTTACGCTGAATCGTCTTACTCTCTTTGTCTTTACAGAAGCAAGAGACCGGTTAAGAAACCCGGCTGGACTCTTGCGGCGTTTGGGGATCCAGTCTTCAACGATTCGAATAAGTCCCTGGAACAGAATCCGGGCTCCCACAGGCTGTTGTCAGCCATGAACACCCATCAAAACACACCGGACGCGAACTACGCCTTCCTCAAACCATTGCAGGCAACCAGAAAGGAAATTATTGAAATTACCAAGGTTCTAGGCGGCCCTACCCAAACGTACCTGGGTCCTCAAGCAACCGAAACACTTTTCAAGAAAGCGGATTTGAGTCGTTACATGTACATACATCTGGGAGCATATAGTGTGTTCTGGAATGGATTGGGCAGATCTCAACGGCAACCCGGTATTATATTCTCCCTCTACGGAGACAAGGAAAATGACGGTTTTCTTGAGTTGGGAGAGGTATTCGGTTTAAGACTTAACGCTGATCTCGTTGTAATATCTACAACCTTAACCACGGGCAAAAACGTGAACCTAGCCAGCAACGGCCCATTTGACTTAGCTCGGGGATTAATATTCGCCGGCGCTGATTCTGTCATCCTGAGCACATGGCAAATAAGCGAGGACCATGCTGAAAAGTTACTTTTTGAAATGTACAAAGATCTCAAGGATGGATCCAAAGCCGACGCCCTGAGAAAGGCCAAACTCGCGATGCTGCATAGCCAGGGAACTTCACACCCGTACTATTGGGGCTCTTTTATACTTGTCGGTGACTGGCGTCCCAGATTTCTGTCGGCCAATAACCGCTGGGAGCCTGAAAATGTAGGCTTTAAAGGTGTTTCAACCTGGAGAAAGCTTTTTAACATGTAGGGACCTGATTATGAAGATTTTGGTGCTGAATAGTGGGAGTTCATCTCTCAAATTCATCCTGTTCGAAATGAATGACGAAAGAGTCCTAATCTCGGGCATGGTTGATAGAATTGGAATTTCAGGTTCCATTCTAAGTTTTCAAGAACAAGGTGGACGCTCCGAGGAGATCAGTGTAAACATTCCAGACTTTGGAGCAGCGCTGGACACGTTGTTCCAACTGTTGGCGACAGGGTCAATTTCGGCGTTATCAGAAATTCCCGCGATTGCTCATAGAGTCGCTCATGGGGGTAAATTTCTGGAATCGGTTATCATAGCGCCGGAAGTCCTTGCCCAAGTTCGGTCCATGAACCGCTTCTTCCCGCTACACCACCCAGCAATGATTCTTGAAATGGAAGAGTGCATGCGCAGAATGCCTCATGCGATTCATGTCGCGGTGTTTGATAACTCTTTTCACCGAGACATTCCAGACGAGGCTGCCATTTACGGCCTTCCATACAGATATTTTTCCGAGAAGGGTTACAAGAGAACTGGCTATCATGGAAATTCTCACGCATTTGCGGCTCATGAAGCCGCAAAATTCCTAAATCTTCCTCTGGAGAAGTTAAAGATTATCACATGTCATTTGGGAAATGGGTGTAGCGTATGCGCCATAAAATATGGGAAGTCCATCGACACAAGTCTGGGAATTAGCGCTATAGAGGGCCTCATAATGGGAACCCGATGCGGTGATGTTGATCCTGGATTGATTCCAATCATCATGGAAGAGGAAAACCTTTCTCCCAGTCAGCTTACCAACATGCTGTCCAAACAATCCGGCCTGCTCGGGATAAGTGGGTTAAGCAGAGACATGCGAGAAATTGAGGCTGCCGCTATTCAAGGGAATCCACAGGCTTCTCTTGCATTCAAGGCGTTCTGTTACAAGGTTAAGCGTTCGATGGGCTCCATGTTGATGGCGCTCGGAGGGTGCGAGGTGTTGGTCTTTACCGGTGGAATTGGAGAAAATAGTTCCGTTGTTAGGGAAAAGATCGTGGCAGGATCTCAAAATCTTGGTTTTGTGATTGAACCTATGAAAAACTCAGGAGTAAAGCATCTGGACATGGAAAACCCGGTTCAGGAAATCTCTAGCGGTTCTTCCGCCGTCAAAATTCTTGTTGTCAGGGCCAACGAAGAACTCATGATGGCGAGGGAGTGTTTACAGATTGCTCGCAAAGTTTCCCTATTTGAAACTGGATATCCTCCGGCGTAAGGCATAAGCTGTGATATGGGTTTCTAGCGGAGAAAACCTTGGACAAAACCGGCATTGTGATCGGTCGTTTTCAGGTCTTCCATAATGATCACCTCAAGTATGTGCTTGCAGGAAAATCTCTCTGCGACAATCTTGTAATCGGCATAACAAACCCCGATCCAACCTATTTCAAGGATGATTCTTCGGATCCTCATCGTAGCCTTGTTTCTTCGAACCCCCTTACCTATTTTGAACGCTACGTTATGCTCAAATACGTCATGAGGGAAAACGGAATTTCATGCATGGATTTCTCGATAGTTCCTTTTCCGATAAATACCCCTGAAACTTACTGCTATTACGTTCCCATGAGCGCTGTGGCTTACATAACAGTGTATGACAGGTGGGGTCAAAGAAAACTGGAGCTTCTCAAGAGTGGTGGTTTGCATACCAGAGTGCTGTGGGAAAAACCCGCGACCGAAAAAGGTATCACTGGTTCAGAAGTGCGCCGCCGCATTGCGTTAAACGAACCCTGGGAGCACCTGGTTCCCAAGAGCATAGCGGCGCTAATCAAAGATTGGAACCTGACGTCCAAGTTAAGGCTCAAACCTACTGTTCCCTTTGATAAAAGCCTCGGTTAACCTGAAAGCTTCGTCGTCAGGGAACTGTACTGGCGGCCTCTTCATGAAATATGCCGAAGGGCCTTCAAGAACTCCCCCAATTCCATTATCCAGGGCAAGTTTGCAGCACCGAATCGCGTCCACTGCGACCCCTGCGGAATTAGGAGAATCTTCAACTGACAGCCTAAGTTCAAGGTCTATGGGAATACCGCCAAATATTCTTCCTTCTATACGGACAAAGCAAATTTTGTTGTCCTTGAGCCATGGGACATAGTCGCTCGGGCCGACATGAATGTTGCAATCATCCAGATTTTCCGCTAGTACGGACTGAACTGCCTCGGTCTTGGAAATTTTTTTTGATTTAAGCCTGTCTCGATTCATCATGTTCAGAAAATCAGTGTTTCCTCCGACATTAAGCTGGTAAGTGCGATCAATTTTTACCCCTCTCTTCGCGAAAAGATCCGACAGGACTCGGTGAACAATTGTAGCGCCCATCTGTGATTTAATGTCGTCACCAAGGATTGGTAAACCACTGATCTTGAACCGGTGTTCCCAAACTGAGTCACTAGCGATGAATACCGGAATATTGTTTATGAACCCCAAGCCGGCTGACAACGCGCATTCCGCGTAGAATTTTGACGCCAGATCCGAGCCTACCGGCAGATAGTTGAGCATTATGTCTGCCTGGGATTCCTTCAGAACCGAAACAATGTCCTCTCGACAAGCCTCCTTCTCGGAAGACAATTGAAACGTCCGATCCTCCGGATAATCGCTCATGTGTGAGGAAAGGCCGTCAAGGATTGATCCCATTCCTACAGTCACTCCCATATCAGGTAAACGATCCACAATTCGGACACAGCAATTTGGGGGGCTGAACAGCGCCTGCGAAATGTCCTTCCCCACTTTACGGGCGTCTATATCAAAGGCTGCGACGACTTCAATGTCCGAGGGCTCATAATGCCCAATCATAGGATGCATTAATCCAATTATGTTAACCGGGGAATTACCGCTATAATGATAAATCCCCTGCAACAATGCGCTCGAGCAGTTGCCGACACCGATTATGGCGATTTTGATTTTTCTCATTGATCCTCTTCCTTTAGGTAGAATAAATTTGGGAGGAAGCTACTCTCGCCTTAATGGCCCGATAGTTTCGATGGACAGGTCTTAAAGACTTTTGATATTATCATAATAGTAGTTATGTTTCTCTTTTGAATTGTTCGTGCGTCCGATCGGTTGGATATTTTATGCCAGACAACGTTACGTCAGATTGGAAAACCAAACCAACTGATCGATTTATTCTTAAATGGATCAAACTTAACCTCTCGTCCAGAATCACCAATGAGATAATCAAATGGAATTGGTTGAAACCTTGGATGATTACCGTTTTTTCGATGATCAACGGAATGTTCGCAGGGGTTCTGTTCGCTTCTGGCGCAGGTTTTTGGGGTGGCTTTTTTGCCGGCCTTGCCCAGGTCTTTGATGGCGTGGATGGACAAGTTGCCAGACTTGGTGGACAGGCAACCAGAGCGGGCGCTTTTCTAGATTCGGTCTTGGATCGATATTCGGATGGAACCCTCGTCATCGGGCTAACCATTTTCAATTTGCGCAATGATCTCAACCTGGACCAATGTTACGTTTTGATTGTGGGCACATTGGCGCTGATCGGTAGCGGTCTTATCAGCTATTCCAGCTCTCGGGCTGCCAACCTAGGGATTGCATTGGGGCGTCCCACTCTGGCAAGTAAGGGATCCAGGACAGCTTTTGTAGCGCTTTCAGGATTACTGAGCCCAATTAGCTTCCTTGTTCCATTATGTGCGCTTATTTATTTGGCCATCCATACGAACGCCGTAGTCGTATACAGAATTCTTAGGGTTATGAGAACGCCGGAGCCTCAAAAACGAATCTAACTGAGGCGATAGATCTGTTATGTTTTATGAGATTGACTATTATTGGAAAATGCGTGAGGCTAGGTGAAATGGATATGTCCGCTCATGTTTTTATGGAGAAGCGCCGTCATGTTCATTGACCTTATTAAATCTCTAACTATTTTGTTTGCTCTCGTCGGTCTTTTGAGCTGCGCCGCGGTGGAAACGCCGAGGAGAGAGATCGATCAATCAGCTCCCAAAGTCAAAGAAGAAGACATTACGGGTCGCAACTCCGGTGTTCAGCCTTACCAAGCGCCCCAGGATTCCACTACTGGTGGCGCACCCGGTATCGGGCAGCCGATGAACTCTGTCCCGCCCTACTCTACTGATTCTGGATCTGGAAAAACGCCTAGACGATTTCTTTGGAAGGACAGGAATTAGTCACTTATTCCATGGCTTCGGTTGCTTTTCCCGAGCTGATTAATTATAAATATTTATGAGCTGACATGATGAGGCCGATTTCGTCATACGAATTCGGCCTATTATTATTTTACGGCCCCTAAATCCTGCGGGCCCGGTTGAATCGGCCCTCAAGGTCCTGATTTAGGTTAGACCCACTTTCAGATGCTCGAATTTGTAACCAACACTCGATTTCTTGTCCTCGCCGCCTCAAACTTCTTTCTTTTCCTGGTTGTTTCAGCCTGGAGTTTCCTATCTATTTTCGTATCAGAACTGGGCGCGAACACCGGAGATATAGGCGTTCTAATGGCATCCGCGGGGATTACGTCACTGGGAGTGTTGCCTTTCATAGCGCCCCTGATTGACCGCTACGGGCGGAAGGGATTCATGGTAGTTGGTATATTTGTCGTTGGGATATCAAATCTTGCGTTTATGTTGTTCCATTACTACTCACCGTGGATGCTGATAATCAGGCTAATTCAGGGGCTCGCCTTCGCTGCATGCTTCAATGCCTGCTCTACCGCTCTCGTGGACCTGTTGCCTTTTAATAAGAGAGTCCAGGGCATCGGTCTATATGGCATATCCGGCTCCCTCGCTGTGGCAGTTGGGCCTTATCTGGGCGAAACCGTTATAATTCATTTTGGATTCAACGCATACTTTGCTCTTTTGGCGACTTTTGGAATTGTCGGGGCCTGCCTGGGGCTGGCTTTCAAGGAACCTTTTATTTGTATTCAGTCAAGGGTTTCCAAGGTGAGATTCTTTCCTACCGTGATTCAGGGAAAGCATGTGGCAATGATGTCACTGGTTGCGGTGTTTGGTTCGGGCTTTGCAGCCATGAATACGTTTTTTCCCCTTTATGCAAAGAGTCTGGGCATTAGGGCCGGCATCTTTTTCACATCATACGGCGCGACATTAATCATCGTTAGGCTGGTTTTGGGAAACGTCGTAGACAGGATGAACCGAGACAGACTCATCCTTGTCTGCTTGCTGGGCTTTGGGGCGCTATTGGTAGCGACGTCCCAAATTCAGTCCATGATTCAAACCATATATCTGGGGATACTATTTGGTGCGACTCAGGGACTTTCATATCCCGCAATGATGGCTCGGATGGTTGACAAGTCAAATGACGCCAATCGCGCTATCGTGGTGTCCTTGTTCACTGGATCATTTGGAGTGGGCATAAACCTGTCCGTCCTTCTCTGGGGCTTTATAGGGAAGATCAACGGGCTGCCCTTCATGTTCGCTTTCGGTGGATCGTTGATGTTTGTGACTGCGCTTATCTGTATTATTGCTTTTTTCCTGCACAAGGAGTCGGTTGTAGGCAAGCGTGCCACTTCCGGGAAACCGGGCTGATATTTCCCCCCTTTTCTTGCCCTTCCCCGCGAGTGACCCCAAACGCTCAAGTCTTCGTTAAGGACTACCGTCATTGCTCCATGGGAGGTATCCGCCGGCACAACAAATGTTCCGAGGTTTATTGGATGCTGTCCAGCGAAGGGTGGATAATCTGCCGTTTAGACTTGTGATTACACACCGTCACGATTCTGTATTAGCCAGTATTTGGAACCATTTCAGATCGCTGCCGCTAACGTTGGATCACTGTTTTCCCAAGGAGTGATGAAATCATGGAGAACAAAAAAAGCCGGGGGTTAGCCCGGCCTTTTCAGGGAATAAATTCCCGACTTCTAGATTACCAGCCCCTGGGCGCTGTGTAAATATTAACTGGTGTGCAAGGAACCGCGGCTGTAACATAAGCCGGGCCGTCCAACTCAACGGGGCAGCAGCTTTCGCCAGGAATAAGCCTACCGGTGAATATAGGAGACATGACAAGACCAACAGCCCTACAAGGAACACTCAAAGCCGCATGGATAATACCCGGAATCAACGGTGGTTCACAAGCGGGAGCGACAGGACCCCTCAGTGTGACATCTTCAGGAGATACGTTCAGACAAGAAGATCCTCCACCAAAAGTTGTGTTCGGGATACCCGGAACCGGCCACGAGCTTACGGTGTAACCCCAGGACATCCCAACTCCTAGTGTTAGCACAGCCAGGATTCCAAGAGCTACAACGGATTTTCTAACCATACCCTCATCCTCCTTTCATTCAAGACGTTCCAGTTTACAAACCGGACATCAAGATTATATTTCGTAAAATCTAGCGCGTATATTTTGCGCTATTGTTAACTCAAATTTGAAGAGTTGTCAAGGATTTTTTACTACCATAAACCGATCTAACCATGCTGAATTATTCATCAGTTCAACGCTTGTGGATTTAATCAATAGGACCGGGCACCGAGTCCGGCCCTATGTATTGTTTTTCTCACAAGGTTATGGTCTCACGATTTACCATAGAGCTCCAAAAATGGTGGAATCACCGGACAGCATTGCCGCGCCGGAACCAAATACCCCACCAAAACCGCCACCAAACGGGGAACCACAGCCCCTGTCTCCACCGCCAGCGCCGCCGCCAAAGCCAGGGAAGCAGCCATATACGCCATCAAAACCGCCGAATAACATTTCACACGGGTGAGCGACAGCAGTCAACAATGAGCACAACATACCAGGTCTTGGCCCAGTCTTGCATGATGAACCGCAAGCCGGCGTAGGCGCAGGGCACGGACCCTCAATCTTGCACTGCCAAGTCTTAACTATGGTCTTGGCGACACCCATGTCAGGACAATCAACAGGAACATACAACGGCCCACCACATTGGGTACCACAACCACCACCACCGATAAAGCCGAATGAAGTCCCCGCCACCATCAGCGTCAGAGACAAAACACCGAGAACGACTAATGTTCTCTTAACCATACCCTCATCCTCCTTTCATCAATCCTTTCCAAAGGAAGCTTTAATACCATATTTGGATAGCCTCCAAAAAATATAGCTCTGCATGTGTTTTAACTTTATTACAGAAATCCGCAAGGTTGTCAACCCTTTTTTTCACGCCTTGAAACGTCCGAATTTACAAATCCTTGCCTCACAATTGACTGTCGTAACTTAGCCAGCCTTTAAGTCGGATGTCAAGTCAAAAAAGTGTCCTGACACATTCGGCCTGATTCACGGTCTATTCAGCGATTACGTCCTCTTTCCTCGTTAACCCCAAACTTCCATACAGAAGATGGTTGTTGACTCTTTAACACAAACAGTAATAAAAATTTACAATCCAATCCCTACGGGGATACATTTAAAAGAACGCTGTCTACTTTTTCGGAAATTCACGATTATGTTTTTCTTAAATCTATTCGGAAAAAAGAAGGAGCCCAAATTTATGCCTCTTGATTCTACCTCTCTATTCTTCGCCGGCGCATCCAAATACGTGTTGGATGAAGAATTGGCCAAGATAGTGAATATCTCCATTGCGCTGGAAATGCCGTTGCTTTTGAAGGGCGAACCGGGAACGGGCAAGACCATGCTGGCCCATGCCATTGCTGAGTCTCAAAAGATGCCTCTTCTCATCCTGAACGTCAAATCGAGCCTCAAGCTCGTCGACGCCTTATATCAATATGATACTCTCACGCGTCTTAACGACAGCCGATTCGGAGATTCCAAAAGGGATGTGAGTAACATTGAGGAATACATCCGAATGGGTAAAATCGGCCAAGCTTTCGTATCCGACACGAGAGTGGTCCTGTTAATTGACGAAATAGACAAGGCTGACACCGATTTCCAGGACGACATGCTGGATGTTCTCGACCAGATGGAATTCGATATCATGGAGATCGACAAGACCACTAAAACCAAGAACAGGCCTGTTATCATCATCACTTCCAACGCTAAGAAGGACCTTTCAGATCCATTCCTCGGGAGATGCAATTTTCACCATATCGCTTTCCCGGACCCCGACATGATGCGCAAGATCATTAACGTCCATTTCCCTGATCTCGATGAAGATCTCATGGACATAGCTGTAAAAACTTTTTACAAATTGCGCGATTTTCAGGGAATAGAAAAGAAACCGGCCACACGGGAGCTGATCAACTGGGTTCGCGCCCTTAAAAAGGACCCGGATTTTCGACCAAAGGACTTGATTCAAGGAAAGATCCCTTATCTCGGAATTCTGTTCAAGAAGAGTTCCGATTATCAATTATCCGTGCAACAGTCGCGCAGACTCCGGTCTTAACTGTGAAACACGACAGGTTCAGGTAAATTAGTATGTTTGTCGATTTCTTTTATATTCTTAGGGAATCAGGCGTTCCTGTTTCCCCAACATCGTTTCTCAGGCTTCATCAAGCGCTGTCTCTTGGTCTTGTGAACGGGCTTGATGACTTTTACACTGCGGCTCGATCGACTCTGGTCAAGAGCGAGAGATACTTTGACATTTATGACAGAGTTTTCGCCCATTTTTTTCAGGGCGCCGAACTGCCGGATTTCAAAGGCATTGACCTGGACGCGGCCGCCAGAGAGCTTCTTGCTGAATGGCTGCAGCATCCCGAAGATTTGGCGAGAGCGTTAGGACTGTCCGAAGAAAAAATTCAGTCCATGTCTCCTGACGAATTAATGAAATACTTTCTCGACCGATTGAAAGAACAGAATGAGGCACATCACGGAGGAAGCAAATGGATCGGTACCGGAGGAACCTCGCCGGTCGGTCACTCGGGTTACCACCCCGGCGGAATGAGGGTTGGTGGCCAATCCATGAGCAAGAGCGCAGTCAAGGTCGCTCTTGACAGAAGATACAAGGACTATTCTCTAGACGCGCCATTGACGCAGGCGCAGATGGGAGAAGCTCTCAAAAGGCTCCGCCGCATGATTCCCGTAGGCCCCAAGGACCAGGTAAATGTGGATGAGACAATTCGCGCGACTACACACAATGCGGGTGAAATTGAAATAGTCTTTGATCGAAGCCTTCGTGACAAGCTGAAGATTATCCTGATGATTGACAATGGCGGATGGTCAATGGACCCGTATATAGAACTCGTCCAGACACTGTTTAACTACGCCAGAGCGCAGTTTAAGGATATCAAGGTTTTCTTCTTTCACAACACTATATACGATTTCGTATGGGAAGATCCTCCACGACGATACAAGCCCCAGAGAGTACAGGATTTTTCTACCTGGGATAGACAGTCCAGATTAATTGTGGTCGGGGACGCAAGCATGGCGCCCTATGAACTAATGGCTACTGATGGATCCATCCACATTGAGGAGCGCAGCGGTTTACCGAGCATTGATCGATTGAATCTTCTTGCCCATTTGTTTCCTAAAGTCGCTTGGCTTAACCCAACCCCGTCCAGATTGTGGCCCCTCACGAGAACTATTGGCGTGATAGGTTCAATTTTTCCAATGTTTGAACTAACCTTGGATGGTTTGGACCGTGCGGTAACGACCCTCATGTCAAAAAACTAATTCTTGAATCAGCCACGGCCCATCCGAGCGCCCAAACATCTAGTGGAGGCTTCAAATTCAGATTTCAGCGCGGATAAATCCGGTTTTATAACTACACTGAAATGAATTCCAGATCGACAAGTCCGGTCCGAATGTTTTTCAAGAAAACCCTGATGTTCCTGTTGATCTGTTTCTTCTTGACTGCTGTTCTAGTTAGCTTGGTCATTGTCTGGACCTTTGAGATAAAGTTTCAGCGATGGCCCATGATGGTATTCGGCGCGCCTGAATCCGTTAGGGTCGGTGACAATCTCGGTGATCTTCAGCTTTATAATCGATTAGCTCGTCTGGGCTACACCAAAAGTGACTCTCTGGCTCCCAACATTGGCCAATGGGGCCGCTCCGGATCAGACGTCAAGATTTTCCTTCGGTATTCGCCGTTTGTTGGTGATGGCCCTATTGAGGGTCCGGTAACGCTACTGCTCGACGACGACACCATCAAATCCATACGCTTAATGCGCTCCCTGCAGGAGGTTACAAGTTTTCAACTGGAGCCTGAGTTATTGGGAGTCATTCCTGTCAAAGGGGGAATCCCCGAGATGGTCATTCCCGTCCCAATGTCCCGCATTCCCTCGTTGTTGATAGATTCCATCTTGCTTACAGAAGACAATCGTTTCTACTCGCATAGCGGCGTTGATTTAATCTCCATGTACAGGGCTCTGGTGTCAAACATTCGGGCAAGGAGATACGTGCAGGGAGGAAGCACGATCACTCAGCAGCTCATCCGAATGACGCTGCTCAATCCTGAAAAAACTCTCTGGAGAAAGTCTTTGGAGATAGTCCTCTCTGTTGGGGCTGACGCCATCTACAGTAAAAAGACCATCCTGGAGGCATATTTGAACCGCGTTTACCTCGGTCATTTCGGGCTACTGCCAGTCCTCGGAGTGTCCGAGGCATCAAGGAATTTCTTTGGCAAACCTCCTGAACAGCTCGATGTCTCAGAGTGCGCGCTGATAGCCGCGATTATTAGGGCTCCGAATGTCATCAACCCCTTTCGACATCCACAAAGAACTCTAACGCGGCGAAACATGATTCTAGGTTTGCTTTTCAAGCATGGAAAGATTTCACGCGACGTTTATGAAGAGGCCATTTCGAAACCGGTTCAAATGCTAAAACCCGGCGCTTCTCCCCCCAAGGCAGGATCCTTCATTGATATCCTGAGACAAAAGGAGAAGATCAACTATTCCAACACTGTTCCATATCAAAATTATATTTCCACGTCGCTGGATCCGGCCATGCAGGCCGGCGTCGAGGCTAGATTGCGCAAACTTGGAGAGCCGGGCCAACAGAGCTTCGTGATCCTGACCTCTCCCATTACCGGCTCACTAAAAGTATACGTAACTCCTTCCTCCGAGAAGTGGGACGGCAGAGGGGGAAATTTGGCCTTGTTCTCTCCTATGGCCCTTACCCCTGCTCTAAAGCCCCAAAAAGTGAATGATCCTATATACACCATCGCCTCTCAGGTAACTTTTTCCGACCGAAAGACCAAGAAGCTGGCTTTTGCCGAAGCTTTCAGGACAGATAGGGATGAACTCTTACGGAAAATCATAAAAGTCATAGGAGTCGACAAAATCGTTTCCGCTCTCAAAGAATTTCGAATTGACGCGGTCCTTGGCGATGGATCAGAAATATTGATTGAACCTATGACTCCTCTGGAAGTTGCTCAAAGCTACTCCATTTTATCAGGCCTAGGCTCTGCAACGCCGATAAATTGCAGACGCCCTCCGAGAAGAAGTAGTCCCGCTCAGTCTACCGTTGATTCAAAAATAGGTGTGCCTACTCCACCCTCTGTTCTCTTTATAATAAACAGCCTGCTAAGAGAACATCCAAGCCTCAACGATGTGAATGAGAGCCCCAAAAAACTCTTGTTGAGTCCTTCTGTCTTGTCTTCGTTCGACAACATGGGGGCATGGTCAGTCGCGTACAACAGAAATGCCCTGGTTCTACTGCGATTCCCGCCTTCCCACTTGTCTTCCCCTGCTTTGCGAAGACTAGCCCTTGATATGCTTCCCGCAATCAATTTGGGAGTGGATAGCGAATTTAGTATCCCAACCGGTCTAGTTTTTAGAAAACTTTGCGCAGAATCTGGTTTGAGGGCGACTTCCACCTGTCCTCAGATAACACTGGATCCTTTTCTCTCCGGAACCCAGCCGGATGAATGGTGCAGCCTGAGACACCAGACCGAAAACCGAACAGACCCGCCGCAAAAAAAGCCTGAGCGTTAAAATAGTTTTGAAACCCAGCCCTTGAGGGATAGATTAGATCTAGTGACACATCTATATGCGGCATGAAAAGGAGATTGATTATGGACGAATTTATGAAAAATCATCAGAAGATAATTTTAGAAACAACAGTGACCGCCCTCGAAAAGAACGGTTTCAAGGCAATTCTGGCCGAAACGAAGGAAGAAGCGACGAACAAAATAATGGAGATCGCCAAAGACTGCTCCTCGGTGGGAGTAGCGGGCACCCACACAGTTCGGGCTTTGGGGGTTTTACCCAAACTGGAAGAAGCGGGCAAAGCCATGTCGGATCACTGGAAATTCAAACCCGGCACACCCGAAGAGGTCGAATGCAGAAAGAATCAAGGCAGGGTGGACCTTTTTCTCACATCCTCCAACGCAGTAACAATGAATGGAGAAATAGTGAACCGCGATGGTTGCGGCAATAGAACTAACGCCATGACCTTTGGCCCCAAAAAAGTTGTTGTTGTAATTGGCAAGAACAAAATTACCCCCGATTTGGAATCGGCAATAGCAAGGATAGAAGAGGTTGCGGCTCCGATTAGAGCCATGAGCCTGAATCGAAAAACACCATGTGTAAAAAGTGGCTATTGCATGGATTGTGATTCTCCTGAACGAATTTGCCGGATAACAAGTATCATCCACAGGCGTCCAATGCTCACAGACATGACGGTTATCATTATTCCCGAAGACTTGGGTTATTAAAATGCGCGTCGAAGTCAGCGCTCCGAACCGGATCGATTTGGCGGGGGGCACAACAGACCTCTACCCCCTGTATTTGTTGATGAGTGGGGGATGTACTGTCAATATAGCGGTTAATGTGCTTAGCCGCGTAACCTTGCAGTCTACGGATCAGCAAATCTTCAAGCTACGATCCGAAGATCTGGGGGAATCTTTTGAAACCGACAGTCTTGAAAATTTGCCGACTAACGGTCCCCTGGGCCTTTTGGGCTTGACACTCCGGCAATTTCCTCCTTCGAAAGGCTTGAGTGTTACGACAAACAATTCTGCGCCCCCGGGGTCAGGACTGGGAGCGTCCAGCGCTCTTACCGTAGCCATGATTTTGGGGCTACTTAAAATTCGCCATGAGGAAATGGACCCAAACAAGATAGTTCAGATTTCCGCTGATATTGAAACAGCGCTTATCGGTGTCCCAGCGGGAAAACAGGACCACATCGCCGCCCTTTACGGTGGGTTATCCGTAATTAATTTCGGATTCAACGGTTATGAACGCAGGGGCTTTCGCGAATCACACACTAATATGCTCCAGCTCGAGGAGATGATCATTCTATCCTATACTGGAGGAGGGCGTTTTTCGGGAATGAACAATTGGGAAATTACCAAGAATTTCATTGATGGAGACCAGCCGACCAGGACGAAACTGATGGAAATTAGAACAGTCGCCCTGGAGGTCTCCAAAGCCGTGGAGGTAGGGGACTGGCAGGAGTTGAGTTTACTGGTCGATAAAGAGTGGAATATCCGACGTTCTCTGGCTCCCGGCGTCAGCAATCCCACGATTGACGCCATGATTTCAGCGGCCCACTCTTCAGGGGCGTTAGCGAGCAAGGTTTGTGGAGCAGGGGGAGGAGGATGTCTGATTACTTTAGCGCCTCCGGGGAAAAGGTCGGTGGTCGAAAAAGCCCTCTCGGATCAGGGAGCGACAATAATGAGCTATAAGTTCGACTACTTTGGAGCCGACGCAAGTGAATCGACTTAATTTTAGAGTATCGTCATTTTAGTTGTTGCAGATCATTATCATTCGTGTTAGACGCTTTTCACAGTTATTTTAGACCGATGGAGGCTAATAATGAACCGGAGCTTTTTAAAACTTTTTGTGGCTTTAGCGGTGTTCATGGCGTTCACTTTTGTGTCGGTTTCTTCTTTCGCAGCCGACAAAAAGTGGTTCGTTGTCAAAGACACCAAGGGCGTTTGCAAGGTGATACAGGCTAAGGAAAAAACACCAAAATCCATAGCCGGACCTTTTGACAAGAAAGACGACGCTGAAAAATCCAAGAAGGAACTTTGTCCCAAGAAGGACAAAAAGGAAAAAGCGACAGAGAAAAAGCGCTAATACTTAACCTGGTTCCTGGCGGTAAAACCGTAGAGCGTAAAAGCCGTTCATCCCATCAGGCGGATGAGCGGCTTTTGCGTCTTTCGAGAACTCTCAATTGTGCCATAAGAAAACGGCATTAGAGGGACCGATCAAATATATCCCAGGTCCGACAGTCGTTTCTTGACAATTTCTTCTTCTTCGTCAGTAAACCCCTTATCCTCGAACCTATTCTTAGAAGACGACGAAAAAGTTTCATGAATTTCCAGGCGGCTGGATGTCTTGCAAACATTCTGCCCAATGGGAATAACACTCCCTTGAAATTCTTTTGAAATTTCCAGACCATATTCCGCAAGTATGGTGGGGGTTATGTCAATACATGACGCATAGGTTAACTGAACATCCGTCATTGACCCGTTGCGCAAGTCGCTGAGTCTGGTAGCTATGAAAATCCCCTCCGGATCGTGATTACACGAGTCCAAACCATCAATTTCACCTTTCGTCAGAATGTCTTTCATACCCACAGCGCCGATTGACCGCCTGTTTAACGAATCAAAATAGACCATCAGATCAGGAGGAACCCCCTTAACATCCTGGTACAGATCCTCCGGCTTTAGCACTGTGTTGAACAATTTATACCCACCCGGTTCAGATGTCATTATGAGTTCATCTCGCAAATAGTCACGGAAACTTTCATATTCGGATTTCTTGATGATACCCCGAGGCTCGCGGCCTTCGACGTTCATGAAGATGCGTGCGTAGTACCCACCTTCACTCCACACGAGTGTTTTGTCCCAATCGATAAGCTCTTCGCTCAATTTCGTTTCACCCGCGGGAGGTTCCTTAAGAGTCAGCAAACCCTTGCGAATCAGCCATTCATTAATGCAAAACCCACCCGTTGAACTTCTTGCGCCATGGTCAGAAATTATAATCACCGTAGTGTCATCGTCGAGAAATCCAAGAATCCCGCCAATTTTGTCATCAAGATATTTATAGAATTCTGGTATTGGGTTGTTTTGCCCACTATTCCCAGAATCTCTTTTGCCATCGGGCGCGTGATGATTACCCCAGAACGCGTGATGCAGGCGATCTGTAGCAATTTCCACCATCATGAAGAAATCCCATTCTTCCTTCAGCAGCAGTTCTTGAGCCACCTTGAACCTGCTATCAACCATGCTGTAAAGCTGAGAAATCAATCTTTCTCTAGGCGCGGATCGGAAATCCTTAATATCCGCGAGATACTCCCCATCCCCCAAACATGAGAGACTACCCATCAAACCCCGGGGGTAACAAAAATCCTCCGAATTCTCCAGGGCAGGGAATCCGGATACCGTAATCCCAGCGTGTGGGACCGCAGGAAATGTCTGTGGAACTCCTATTATTATGGATCTCTTTCCAGATTCCTCGAGGTGGTCCCAAACTCTTGGGCGCTTTACATGAG
Organism: Desulfomonilaceae bacterium; assembly: GCA_041662605.1. Classification (NCBI taxonomy): domain Bacteria; kingdom Pseudomonadati; phylum Thermodesulfobacteriota; class Desulfomonilia; order Desulfomonilales; family Desulfomonilaceae; species Desulfomonilaceae bacterium. The sequence goes on along the minus strand of JBAZSD010000028.1, from coordinate 8,449 downwards.
TTGAATTCACTGTAACCAGGTCATATTGATTGTGGCTCAAACGGTTCCGAAATCCATATAAACCCAATTCGCCAGGATCGTAACCGGTGGTAATAGTAGTCCATGCCGGGATCGTAATTGGGGGATCAGTGGATTTCAGCGAACCCCACACGCCATGTTTCATAAGCGATTTGATGTTTGTCAAACCATAGGCGTCATTGAAGACTATGCTTGGTGGCGCGCAATCAAGCCCAATTACGGCGACTTTTCTGGTCGAGTCCTTTTTCTGCCGTGACTGGAAAGCGCCTGACCTGGTTTCAGGGAATTGTCTTTCTATGAAATTCAGAACCAGGTCAATCGATTCGTCCAAATTAAAACGATCAGTATTCACAACTAGATCGGGACTTTGCGGGAGCTGGAAAGGCGCGGAAATCCCGGTGAATTCTTTAATGAGGCCCTTTCTGGCTTTAGCGTATAGGCCCTTGGGATCCCGTCCCTCGCAGACTGAAACAGGACAATCCAGGTAGATTTCAACAAATTCAGACGGATCAAAAATGGATCTGACAGCCTGGCGAAGCGTTTCTACAGGGGTTATAAACGCGGCGAACACAATATGTCCTAAATCGTTTAGAATTTTTGCTATTTCTCCAGCTCTACGGATATTCTCAGCCCTGTCAGTAGCTGAAAAACCAAGGTCTCTGTTCAACCCGGAGCGCAGAATATCCCCATCCAGAAGAACCGCAGACTGATTCCTAGAACAAAGAATATCCTTTAGAGCCTTGGCAAGGGTCGATTTTCCTGAACCCGAAAGCCCCGTAAACCATATTGTTTTACCTGACATATCACCAACTATTTCGGATTGTTTAAATTTTCGTTCTGTGTTCGAAGGCCCTGAACAACGTGAGAGGATCCGCATATTCCAGCGATCCTCCAACAGGAATACCGTAAGCTATCCTTGAAACACTGACTCCGGTTTCCTTTAATTGATCTCTGATGAACGACGAGGTGGCCTCACCTTCTACGGTAGGATTCAAGGCTAGTATTACTTCATTGATACCATTTTGTTTCACTCTACCGACTAACTCATGTAACCGAATTTCTCCTGGCCCTATTCCATCCAGGGGCGACATGACCCCATGCAGGACATGGTAGACACCCTTGAATTGACCTGATTTCTCAACAGCCATTAGATCAAGAGGGCTCTCAACGACACATATTCGCGATTGATCACGACGATGATCCCTGCAAATGTCACATAAATCCTGATCCGTGAGATGGAAGCACCTCGAACAGAGCCTTAGATCCCTTTTCACAGTTTCGATCGCTTTGACCAGGTCTTCGGTCTCCCGGGGATTGGCGTTAAGGATGAAAAAAGCGTATCGAGTAGCCGTCTTCTCGCCCACTCCCGGAAACTTTTTTAGACATTTTATCAGTTTTTCCAACGGACTGATCAACTCAGCCTTACCTCACAACTAAAATCACATGACGATTATGTCAGACCAGGTATCCTGAGTCCTCCGGATATCTTTGCAATCTCTTCGGCAGCCATCTCACGAGATTTCTGAAGAGCGTCATTTACGGCTGAGACTATCAAGTCTTCCAACACTTCCCTGTCTTCCGCAACAAGGAGTTCTGATTCAATTGAAATCGACAGTATTTCCTGTATCCCATTGGCCTCAACCTTCACCATATCTCCGCCTGAACTTCCTACGACTGAACGGTCCGCCAATTGTTCCTGCGTTTCCCTGATCTTGGATTGAACTCCCTGGGCCTGTTCTATTAAATCTTTGAGACCTAACACCTGTTAAACCTCCAATTTTCACTCTCTAGAGGAAAAATAAACGTTGTTAATAGCCGCACCTAGTTGCCTGGGGCTTGCCGAAAGACAAGATTTACAGACTGCGGCCGGCCGTCTCTTGGCCTAATCTCTCAGAGCGCTTGACTTTTTTAAACAGCATACTCTTAAACTAATAGGCGCAAAAAAGAAAGTCATGAGGCGCCGCTGACATGAGACGTCCCCGTATTCTCTTAGTAAACCCATGGATTCACGACTTCGCAGCCTACGATCTTTGGGCCAAGCCTCTTGGTTTGATGGTTCTAGGGTCAATGTTACGTGAAAACGGCTGGGAGACAATGTTGGTGGATTGTGTAGATCCGGATCATCCATCTCTCCGCGCGGCTGGGAGTTCCGCCGGGTCTAGGGGCAAATTCCATAAGACTCCGCTGGAAAAACCGGAGCCTTTGAAATCCGTCCCGAGAAGTTTTTCCAGGTACGGGGTAGATATCGATGAAATAAGGAACGATCTCGAAAACCTGGAACGTCCTTCAGCAATAGTTGTCTCATCATTAATGACATATTGGCACACCGGCCTGGCTGAAACGGTGGAACTGCTAAGAGCCGTTTTTGAAGGAACGCCCATAATCCTCGGGGGTGTTTATGCGTCATTAATGCCTGACCACGCAAGAAAAACCATTCGTGTGGATGAAGTTTCACCGGGGCCTGGCGAATTTTCCCTGAATGAAGCGTTATTCCGCTGGACATCACTTGAGCCGAAAAGGAGCCAGATCAAGGCTGATTTAGGTTTCTCTCCTGATCTCGATCTGTTGAGGTCAGTGCGTTTTATCCCTTTGTTGACATCTCGAGGCTGCCCTTACCGATGCGCTTATTGCGCTTCCAGGATAGTCCAGCCGGAGTATCGCCGTAGAAAACCGGCCGAGGTGATTTCCGAGATTGAAGCAAACGTAGCCAAGTATAGAGTGGATGAGATCGTCTTGTATGACGACGCTTTTCTCTGCGCCGCAGACAAACACGCCCTACCTATCCTCGGCGCTTTCGCTTCCTCTAGTCCCCAACTGAAATGGCATACCCCCAATGGCCTTCATGTATCGGAGATAAATCCCAGGGTGGCGTTATCTATGAAAAAGGCGGGTTTTAAGACTATAAGGCTGGGATTGGAGAGCGCTTCGGACGATTTTCACTTGATTTCGGGACAAAAGACTACATGGAGCGACTTTGTCAGGGCAGTTGGATGTTTAAGAGAAGCCGGATTTGGCCGTTTGGATGTAGGCGCCTATATACTGGTTGGGTTGCCGGGACAGTCCAGACTTGAAATTGAGCGTGATGTTGAAGAAGCGCTTAACGCCGGAGCTTATCCCAGACTGGCCGAATATTCCCCAATTCCAGGTTCGACATTGTGGCCTCAATCGGTAAAGACAAGCAGGTATCCGATTGAGACCGAACCGCTTTTTCAGAACTGTTCTCTGCTGCCCGTAGCTGAGCCGGAGGTTAACTGGGAATTTTTGTCTCAAACCAGAAAAATGATACGGGAAAGCCTAGAATCATAGGCAAATAATCAACACGGCCGTGCGCCGTGAATAGTTGACACACTCAAAGCATGCTGATAAAAAAGATAGAATTCTTCATCCAAACACGCATAACAAAATTGGGAAAGTGAGATAATTATGGCCCAACCGAAGGATGTTGTAGGCGCCGCTCTTGTCGTCGGAGGCGGCATAGCAGGTGTTCAGGCCTCTTTAGACCTGGCTGAATCAGGTTATAAGGTCTACCTGGTAGAAAGTCAGACAGGTATTGGTGGCAGGATGGCTCAACTCGACAAGACCTTCCCCACAAACGACTGCTCCACCTGTATATTTTCTCCCAAACTGGTTACCGTGGGCCAAAACCCTAATATTGAGCTTTTGTCCTATAGCGAGGTTGACGATATCCAGGGCGACGCAGGCAGGTTCAAGGTCCGCATCAGGCAAAAATCCCGATATATTCGAAAAGACCGCTGCAAGGCATGTGGGGATTGCGCTACCGCATGCCCCGTAAAAGTCCCTAACAGCTTTGATCAGGATTTGAGCAAACGCTCCGCAACCTATCGATTATTCCCGCAGACAATTCCTCAGACTTTCGTAATAGATAAGGCCGACAGGGCTCCATGCGTCATGGCGTGTCCCGCGCATATCAACGCTCAGGGTTACGTGGCGTTGATAAGCAAAGGGAAGTATAAGGAGGCTGTTGAGCTGATCTATGAGAACCTCCCACTCCCCGGAGTTTTGGGTAGGGTATGTCCACACCCTTGTGAAAAGGTTTGCAGGAGAGCGGAAAAAGACCAGCCCATATCAATATGCAAGTTAAAGAGATTTGCGGCTGATCAGGTGGACTACTCGACGCTGAATGTTCCGGAAATTACTCCTCGTGATGAAAAGGTCGCTATAATCGGTTCCGGCCCTGCTGGTCTTTCCGCGGCCTATTATCTTGCTCTAAAAGGCTACAAGGCCTCCGTATTTGAGGCCGCTCCCGTTATGGGAGGATGGCTACGGGTAGGAATCCCCGAATACAGACTGCCCAGAGATATCCTAGAAAAAGAAATCAACCACATCCTGAGTCTCGGAGTCGAGGCAAAAACCAACTCCGCTCTTGGTAAGGACTTCACTATAGAAGACCTTAAAAACCAGGGCTTCAAGGCCGTTTTCCTCGGAGTCGGCTGCCAGAAAGGCGCTCGACTGGCGATACCCGGCGAAGACACTACCGGTGTGATTCAGGGAGTAGATTTTCTGAAAGACGCGGCTTTGGGGAAAAAGTTCGAAGGCGTCAAGAAAGCGGTTGTCATCGGTGGTGGAAATGTAGCCGTTGACGCTGCGAGAACCCTTGTTCGGCTCGGAGCGGAATCAACAATTCTTTACCGAAGATCAAGGGCGGAAATGCCAGCCTTCGAGGAAGAAGTTCACGCCGCTCTCGCAGAAGGAGTCAAGATCGAATTTCTTGCTGCTCCTGTTGAGGTTGTAGTGTCAGACGGAAAAGTCACTGGGCTTAAGGCTGTCCGTATGGAATTGGGTGAACCCGACGCAAGCGGTCGACGACGACCCGTTCCAGTGGTGGGATCCGAGTATGTTGTAAACGCTGACACCATTATCCCGGCCATAGGGCAGGTCATTGACCCGAGCCTTTGGGATACCGCCGGATCTTTAAGCCAAACCAGAAAAAACACCATTGAATGTGACAAGGTCACATTCGCTACTTCTATAGAGGGAGTATTCGCTGGAGGAGACGCTGTTTCCGGTCCGGCTACCGTTGTAGAGGCGGTGGCGGCGGGAAAGGAAGTCGCTGAGTCTATCCACAGATTTATTAATGGAATGGATCTGGCGGAAGGGCGACCGGTCAAGTATCCCGAGAATCCGGAATACCCTCCAATCCCGGAAGAGATCAAAACCGAACCCAGGGCCGTTAACCCGGAGATAGAACCATCCCAAAGAAAAGGCTTCCGGGAGGTTGAACTGGCTCTAGCTGAAGAAGAGGCCCAGAGAGAGGCGAATCGCTGTCTCAATTGCGGCGTTTGTTCCGAGTGCATGGAATGTGTTAAAGCATGCCCGGCTCAGGCTATTGACCATTCGATGGAAGACTCTTTCATGGATGTAGAAGTCGGTTCTGTTATCCTGTCAACCGGCTACGAAATGATCGACCCCAGTAAGATCAGAGGCGAATTTTCGTATGGCGTGGCGCCTAACGTACTGACTAACATGGAATTTGAGCGAATGCTCAGCGCGTCGGGGCCAAACGCCGGTGAAGTCAAGAGGCCATCTGACGACAAACACCCCAAAAAGGTAGCCTGGATTCAGTGTGTCGGATCCAGGGACGCCCAGAAGGGAATGCCGCACTGTAGTTCGATATGCTGTATGGCGTCGATTAAAGAAGCCGTTATTGCCAAGGAACACGACACCAACATCGAACCCACAATTTTTTATATGGATATCAGAGCTTACGGTAAAGATTTTGACGCCTACTATGAAAGAGCCAAAGATTCAGGCGCCGTGCGTTTCATCAGATCCATGGTGAGTCGAGTTGTAGAAGATCCATTGACCCATAATCTTCAAATCACTTACGTTGATGAGGATCAGAAATTCGTAACCGAAACCTTTGATATGGTTGTGCTTGCAGTAGGACTCAAGACCTCGGAACAGTCCATTGAAATGGCTAACAAGCTAGGGATTGGGCTGAACGAATCCAAATTCGCTGCGACCACTTCGTTTGAGCCGGTGTCCACTAACAGGCCTGGAATTTTTGTAGCAGGCATGTTTCAAGGCCCAAAAGATATTCCTCAAACCGTTATGGAGGCTTCCGCCGCAGCGGGGGCTTCTTCCAAGCTTCTTGCCGCGGCCAGGAACACCCTTGCGATCAAGCAGGAATTTCCTCCCCAGAGAGATGTCTCCGGAGAAGAACCACGAATCGGTGTCTTTATATGCCGTTGTGGAATAAACATCGCGAATGTCGTTGATGTTCCACGGGTAGTTGAACACGTAAAGACACTGCCGAATGTGGTTTTTGCAGATGAAAAATTGTTCACATGCTCTCAGGACACCCAAGAGCAGTTTCTGGAAATTATAAGAGATCACAACCTCAACCGTGTGGTCGTTTCCGCATGTAGTCCCAGAACACACGAGCCAATGTTTCAATTGACCATGGAAAAGGCCGGACTGAATCCCTACCTTTTTACGATGACCAATATCCGGGACCAGTGCTCATGGGTTCACGCTCATAACAAGGAAGGCGCCACATTGAAGGCCATGGACCTTGCCAGAATGGCAATCGCCCGAGCGAGGCGTCTGGCTCCGTTGCAGAAATCAAAGATGGATGTCGTTCATGACGCCCTTATTCTTGGTGGCGGAGTGTCCGGCATGACAGCGGCTCTCAATCTTGCGGATCAGGGCTTCTATACCTACCTCGTTGAAAAAAGCGAAAAATTCGGAGGAAACGCCCTTTTTATCGAACGGACGATTCAGGGCGAGCCGATCAAGCCGTTCATGGACGGACTGATCAACAGAGTCGAGAACCACCCGAAGATAGAGGTCTTCAAGAACTCATCATTCACAAACCTGTCAGGCCATGTGGGCCATTTCAAAGGCTCCATTATTAATGGAAACGGGAGCGAAAAAGTCATCGATTTTGGTGTCGCTGTCATTGCGACCGGCGCCGCCGAATCCAAGCCTAAGGAATATCTTTTTGGAGAAAGCAAGGCTGTCGAGACTCAGCACTCCCTCGAAGAAAGGATAATGGCCGGCGACCCCACCCTTAAGAATATAAAGAACGCCGTCTTTATTCAATGTGTTGGCTCCAGGGATGAAGAGAGACCTTACTGTTCAAAGGTTTGTTGCTCGGGTTCAGTCCGTCTCGCTAGTCGGTTGCGGGAAATAAACCCCGACGCGAAAATATACATTCTGTTCAGGGATCTAAGGACCTATGGATTGCTTGAAAAGTTTTACACTGAATCGAGAAAGACGGGCGCCATATTTGTCAGGTTTGACCCCGAAAGCAAGCCGGTGTGTGAACTGGCGGGAGACAAGGTCAAGGTTACTGTTAAAGATCCTACGCTTAATACGGATATGACCATAATGGCTGACCTGGTGACTCTGGCTGCGGGCATAGATCCTGCCGAGACTAACAAGCAGATGGGTCAGCTTTTCAAGGTGACCGTAAACTCATACGGTTATTTTGTTGAAGCCCACATGAAACTTAGACCAGTGGATTTCACCACTGAGGGCGTTTTTCTGGCCGGAATGGCGCATTATCCAAAACCGATCGATGAGTCTATCGCGCAGGCGACGGCCGCCGCCCAAAGGGCGTCAATATTGATCAGTCAGGAACAACTGACGTTCCCGGGAGTCATATCGAAGGTTGACCCCGATAAATGCGCAGTGTGCCTGACATGTGTGCGGTTATGTCCTTACGGCGCTCCGTTTATCAATGAGGACCACAAGGCTGAAATAGTGCCTGCTTTGTGTCAGGGATGTGGGATATGTTCATCCGTTTGTCCGGGCAACGCGATCGATCTCCAACATTTCAGGGATGATCAGGTTTTCGCTGAGATTGACACTTTGCTGGTCAAAGAGGCTTCTTAAGCCTGAGCGGAAATGGGAGGCGTCCTTTACTGTCATAAAGAGATCGAGTCGGAATATAAACTTAGGAAATATATAGCTTCGAAACAGGAGACCAAAATGCTCCAGGCAAATGCGACCACATCAACGAGGAATTCGCCGATGTCGGCGGATTTAGTATCAGTAATCAATCAGTGTTACCAGTGTGGCAAATGTTCCGCAGGCTGCCCTGTTGCCCCTGACATGGACCTGTTGCCCCATCAGCTTGTTCGTCTGGCCGTATTGGGAGATGTGGACAGGATAATCCAGTCCAAGAGTATCTGGCTATGTTTGACCTGCCACACCTGTGGGGCAAGATGCCCAAACGGCATTGACGTGCCGGGACTCCTTGATCCGATCAGGCACAGTGTCCTGAGGAACAAGGGAACCTTGACCGATCCCAAGGTAGCCATATTTCACAAGACTTTCATGGACACGGTCAAGTATTTCGGTCGTGTCTATGAGCTTTTTCTCGTGGGAATGTATAAATTTAGAACCAAGACCTTTATGGAAGACATGGAGCTTGGCATGAACATGTTCCGTAAAGGGAAGTTGC
>JBAZSD010000027.1 GCA_041662605.1 Desulfomonilaceae bacterium | reverse complement strand
AGTGGATTTGAGCTTATCCGGCGAGCCGGCCAAAGAGGCTCCCAAGGCCGCTGCTCCAGCCAAACCTGCGGCAGCTCCCAAGCCGGCTCCTAAACCAGTCGAAATTCCCAAACCTGTTGAAAAACCAATAGCTGTCGTTGAAGCCGAGGCCCCAAAACCTCAAGTGAGCGCGCCGACGGTTGTTTCCGTAAAAAAAGAAACCATAAAGCAAGACATAGCGAAACCGCCCGTTGCAGAGGCGACGAGCGAGGAGGAGGAAGCGATTATGGGTCAATTGACCAAAGACGATATTCAGGGTCTCAAAGAAATGGTTGGCGCTTTTAAGGCGTTGAAGGGCCTTACATCCGTGATGGCAGGCTTGGACACGCTGCTTTCAGGGAAGGCTCCCAGCGCTTCGGCCCCAGCGGCCCAGGCTGTGGCTGCGCCTGCCGCCAAGGCCGAAGCAGAGGTGGTGTTTGCGGCTCCTGCCAAGAAAAAGGAATTAGCTCCGGCGGACTGGTCGGAATATACGGCCTGTGATGTGACTCTCGAGGGTTTGAAGTATGCGGATACCCAGGGTTACAAAACAGCTTTTCACCGTGCTAGAACGATGACGGCGTGTCCAATTGGCAAAGGTGGGACGTGTTGCAGAATCTGTAACATGGGACCATGCCGCGTATTGCCCCCGAAAGGCAAAACAGAAACACCGGAGGAGCGCAAACTACGGACAGGCTTATGTGGAGCCACTCCAGAGACTATCGCGGCAAGAAACTTTGCCCGTATGGTAGCCGCCGGCGCATCTGCCCACAGTGACCACGGACGCCATGTCGCTCACACCTTCTTGTTGGCGGCAGAAGGTAAGTTGCCGGACTATCAAATAAAAGACAAAGCAAAGGTTTTGGCCCTCGCTATGGATTATGATGTTGAAACCGAAGGACGCGAATTCAAGGATATAGCCATAGACGTCGGAAAGAAGGCCCTTGCTGAATACGGGAAGCAGCATGGCGAGATCATGAATGTCAAGCGCGCTCCCCTCAAGAGACAGGAAATATGGCGAAATGAGGGTGTTATCCCGACAGGGATAGATAGACCTGTTGTGGAAGTTATGCACATGACCCACATGGGTGTCAACCAGGAGATGGAACATATCATCAGGCTGGCTACGAAATGCGCTATTGGCGATGGTTGGGGCGGCTCAATGATTGCCACTGATCTCTCTGACGCTCTTTACGGCACTCCAGTGCCTGTTCTAGGCAAAGTCAACCTTGGCTGCATGAAAGAAGACACAGTCAACATTATCGTCCACGGGCATGAGCCTTCGTTGTCGGAAATCATCGTTCAGGCGGTTCAAGATCCTGAAATGATAGCCTACGCCAAGAGCAAAGGCGCCACAGGTGGAATCAGTCTCGGCGGAATTTGCTGTACATCAAATGAAATATTGATGCGCCACGGTATACCAATCGCCGGAAACTATCTCCAACAGGAACTAGCCATTATCACAGGCGCCCTGGAAACTATGGTCGTCGATGTGCAGTGCATCATGCAGGGTGTCGCTGAACTCGCCAAATGCTTCCATACTCAAATAGTGACAACTAGCCCGATCGCGAAGATGCAGGGGGCTTACAAACACTATGCTTATGACGAACGATACGGTCTTGAAACCGCTAAGGCTATTGTGAAAGAAGCAATCGATAACTTCCCCAATCGTGACAAAAGCAAAATCCATATTCCCACGGAACAACAAGACATGGTAGTAGGTTTCAGCCATGAAACCATTAGTTATCTGTTGGGAGGAATGTTTCGCGCCTCTTATCGTCCGTTAAATGACAATATTATCAATGGACGTATTCGAGGACTCGCCGGAATAGTTGGATGCGGAAACGCAAGGGTCAAACAGGACTTTCTCCATGTTGAATTGGCCAAAGAGCTTATTAAGAACGATGTGCTGGTATTGACGACTGGATGCTCGGCCATCGCCCTGGGCAAGGCAGGCTTGCTTTCACCGGAAGCGGCTTCGAAATATGCTGGCCAGGGCTTGGCGGAAGTTTGCGAGACAGTTGGTATTCCTCCATGTTTGCACATGGGCTCATGCGTTGATAATTCACGAATCCTGATAGCGGCGACAGCGGTAGTGCGTGATGGCGGTCTTGGGGACGACATAAGCGACATCCCGGCCGTAGGTGTTGCGCCTGAATGGATGAGCGAAAAAGCTATATCCATTGGTCAATATTTTGTGGCTTCGGGAGTCTACGTCCTATTAGGTGGTGGGTTCCCAACAATCAACGAGGATGTATGTACCAATTATCTCTTCAAGGATATTGAGAAGACATACGGCGGGAAATGGGACATGGTAGACAAGGATCCTTATGAAATGGCCAAGAGATGCATTGCGCACATCGACTCGAAACGTAAGGCTCTTGGAATAGATAAGGCTCGTGAGCGTGTTCTTATGGATATGGCCATGAGAAGAGACATAGCCGGTTAAATCCGAAACTTTGGTTGAGATTGATTGCAGGGAGGAGACCCAGGGGGCTCCACTCTGCCTCAAAATAATTAGCACAAACGTTTTCAGAGGAGGATATATACAGTGTCCAAGATAATCGCAGCGAATGTCATAGCCGGCGCTCACAAAGTGTACGAGAAAACGCGTAAGCGCTTTGAACAGGCCGTTCAGAAGTATGGTGAAAAACAAGAAATTAGCTTTCCCAACACAGGTTATTACCTACCGGTCATTTATGGCATTTTGGGCTTCCCAGTAAAAAATCTGGGCGACGCGGGGCAAGTTCTTACTAGATCTGAAGAATTAATTCCCCCGCTAGTCCGTGAAAAAACGCACTTACCGTACTTAGGGCCGGTTTTGGACGCGGGAATGGCCACCCTTTTTAATTTTGAAATTCTTGAAGCCATAAGATATCTTGAAGATCCCGATTTTTATTTGCCCGCAGAAGATCCTACTGATGACAAACTTTGGCTGGGAGCGGCGGATGATATCATCCTGAGAAAAAGAGGCGTTGAATTCGTTGATGGCACAGCCCCCGGATTTGCAGCAATCGTAGGTTCAGCCCCGACGAAAGAAATTGCCGCCGACATGGCTCTCGAATTGCAAAAAAAGAACCTGTATGTGTTTATGGCCGCAAGCCACAACGGAACAACTTTCAGCCAGCAGTTGAAAGAAGCCGGCGTACAGGTTGGATGGCCGACACGACTTGTTCCATTCGGTCCGGACATTTCGTCGGCTATTTTCGCAGTTGGGTTTGCAACAAGAGCAGCCCTGAGCTTCGGAGGAATTCAGCCTGGTGATTTCAGAAAAGTCCTGATCTATAACAAGGACCGCGTTTTCGCTTTCGTGTTGGCCCTTGGTGATGTTTCCGACGAATGGTACGCGGCGGCGGCCGGCGCCATTAACTACGGGTTCCCGACAATCGCAGACACACCGATTCCGCAGATTCTTCCAACCGGCGTCTGCACGTATGAACACGTCGTTTCAAATATTGCCCATAAAGACATCGTCGCAAAGGCGATTGAAGTTCGAGGCCTCAAGGTCACGGTTACTGAGGTTCCGGTCCCTGTCGCTTACGGTCCGGCGTTTGAAGGTGAAAGAATCAGAGGCGATGATATCTACATGGAAGCTGGTGGCGGAAAGACCACTGGCGTAGAGCTGACCGTGATGAAAGACATGAATGAGATCGAAGATGGTCAAGTTGACCTCGTAGGACCTGACCTAAAAGACATTAAGCCAGGAACCAGGTTGCCGATCGGTATTTATGTGGAAGTCGCCGGCCGGAAAATGCAGTCTGACTTCGAACCAATTCTTGAACGTCAGATTCACCACTTGATCAACTACGCGCAAGGCTTGATGCACATCGGACAGCGCGATATCGCCTGGGTTCGTATCGGAAAAGGCGCGGTGGAAAAAGGATTTTCTTTAAAACATATTGGATCTATTTTACATGCTAAATACCATCAGGATTTTGGAGCGGTTCTTGACAAGGTCAAAGTTACAATTTTTACTGACCAGGGAAAATGCGACGAACTGCTAAAAAAAGCCCGTGAATCCTATGCAGTCAGAGACTCAAGGGTTCAGGGTATGAAAGACGAAGACGAAAATACATATTATTCATGTACTCTTTGTCAGAGTTTTGCTCCCACCCACGTTTGTGTCGTTACGCCAGAGAGAGCAGGTCTCTGCGGCGCATATAACTGGCTTGATTGCAAAGCGTCCAACGAAATTAACCCGACTGGGCCTAATCAGCCCATTGAAAAAGGTAAGGTTCTGGACGAAAGATTGGGTCAGTGGGAAGGCGTTAATGATTTTGTGAGTAAAGCGTCGCGTGGAAAAGTTGTCGGGTGCAGCGCGTACTCAATCATGGAAAGTCCCATGACATCTTGTGGCTGCTTTGAGTGTATTGCTGCAGTGCTTCCAGTGGCTAATGGGATTATGAGTGTTGACCGTGATTACAAGGGAATGACTCCATGCGGCATGAAGTTCACGACCCTTGCCGGTAGCGCAGGTGGCGGAAATGTCACCCCGGGCTTTGTTGGCCACAGCAAACTTTATATAGTTTCCGACAAATTCATTTCCGCCGAAGGTGGGATCAAACGAATGGTCTGGTTACCCAAGGGCCTGAAGGAAATGCTTAGAGACAAAATAAACGCTCAAGGTGAAAAGATGGGCATCTCCAATATGGCGGACCGAATCGCGGACGAAACAGTCGGAGTGACTGAGGATGAAATTTTGCCGTTCCTTCAGGAAAAGGAACACCCTGCAGTGTCGATGGATTCGATCGTAGGGTAATAATTCTTAGTCAAATTCAATTTTTCATTTGACCCTTCCGAAGGCAGGGGGTTAATGTAGAAAGACCCCCTGCTTAAGTTATATTTTCTTAGGAATCGTCACTTTTTTGACAGGGGATTTTGCCTCGAGAGGGAGGTTTTTATCGATGGCGCTTTCTGGAATTCAGATCTTTAAAATGATGCCGAAGAAGAACTGTGGAGAATGCGGTGTTCCCACATGTTTGGCTTTCGCAATGAATCTGGCCGCTGGAAAAGCTGAGTTAGCCCTTTGTCCTTACGTCTCCGAAGACGCCAAGGAAAAACTGGCTTCAGCTTCAGCCCCCCCAATTAGGACTGTCCAAATCGGAGTGGACGCTGCTGCGGTCAAAGTCGGAGGAGAGACCGTTCTCTTCAGACATGAAAAAACTTTTAATAATCCAACCGGTCTGGGTTGCCTTATTTCCGTATCGGAATCAGACGACTCAGTCGACGCGAAGCTTAAAGCTTTCAAAGAACTTAGGTATGAGCGAGTCGGATTGACCCTCAAACCTGAACTGGTGGCGATAAAGGACGATGGAGCCGCCGATCGTTTCGCAGTCTTGGCTAAAAAGGCCAATGAAGCCGGCGCTGCGATTATTTTGATGAGTGACAATTTGGATACGCTGAAAGGCGCTTTAGCCGTAGTAGGGAAGAATAAGCCACTAATCTTCGCAGCGACCGAGGCTAATCTTGACGCAATGTCGGCGCTGGCCACAGAATACGACTGCCCGTTGGCGGTGAAGGCCGGCAAGGTAGGCGAAGTAGCCAAACTTGCAGCGAAACTTGTCGCCAAGGGCCACAAAGATATAGTACTTTCAACCGATAACCTGAGTCTGGCTGAACAGCTCAGAGATCAGGTTATGATGAGAAGACTGGCGCTGGATAATCTCTATCGGCCACTCGGCTTTCCAACTATTGTTTTCCCATGCGCGATGTCCGACAACGCTATTGACGAAACTATTGTCGCCGGGACGTTTATATCAAAGTACGCGGGTATTGAAATTCTGAGTGAGTTTAAAGGGGAAGTGCTGTTTCCTCTGTTGTTACAGAGGCTTAACATCTACACTGATCCTCAGAGACCCATGACAACTGAACAGGGAATCTACCCGGTCAATAATCCTGACGAAAAGTCGCCCGTTCTTATTACCAGCAATTTCTCTCTGACCTACTTCATCGTTTCAGGTGAAATTGAATCTAGCAGGGTCCCTGCATGGCTTTTGGTTTTAAACACAGACGGATTGTCCGTTTTGACCGCATGGGCCGCCGGAAAATTCGTTGGTGATATAATAGGGCCTTTTGTAAAGAAATGTGGAATCGAAGAAAAAAGCAAACTGAAAAAACTTATTATACCTGGAGCAGCGGCGATCATCAGCGGTGATCTCGAAGAAGAGCTTTCGGACTGGGAAATCGCAATCGGCCCGCGTGAGGGCGCCCACATTCCCGCCTATTTAAGGCAAAACTTCGCTTAGTTTTCTAGCCTTTCATGTCCCGACCCGACTGGAGGAAACTCCCTCCAGTCAGGTCTAACGTCAGATAATTGCGCTAAAAAACAAGAACTTCTTTGATATTCTTGCTGGATATGCTAATTTTCTATTTTTAGAACTATAGTTCCCCCACGGAACAGGAGATAAATTAGGAGGTACTCGTTCGATGATAAAGGTGGTGGCTGAGAACATCAACATTATGTCGAAGTATACGGGCAACGCCATGCGGGAAAGAGATCCAAAGCCCATACAGGAATGGGCTGTCAAACTCACCGAAAGGGGAGTGGACCTGCTGGATCTGAATCTTGGACCTGCACGTAAAGGCGGTTCAGAAATGATGCAATGGCTTGTAAGAACTGTACAGGAAGTCACAGACTTACCCCTGTTTCTGGACACCACCAACAATGACGCCGTAGAAGCCGGTCTCCAGGTGTACAAGCAGTTGAAAGGGCGAGCTGTCATTAATTCAATCATGGCTACTCCGGAACGAATGGCTCTGCAACTGCCGCTTGTAAACAAGTACGATTGCGAAATGGTTGGGCTTATGTGGGGACCGCAAGGTATTCCCAGAGACGAAAATGAAAGGGCCGTACTACTGGACAGTATGATGACCAAGACTGCTGAAGAGGGGATAGGACTTGAAAAAATCTGGTTTGATCCGATTGTAGTCCCGGTATCTTCACAGCAACAAGAACTCCAGGGTTGCACAACGTTCATGCAATGGTTGCCGGATCTCGCTCCGGGCTCGCAGTCAACATGCGGTTTGTCAAATTGCTCGAATGGATCGCCCGACGAGTTACGAGACATTTTGAACCAAGTCTACCTTTGCATTCTCAAAAAATGTGGAATCACTTCAGCTATTATGGACGGTTTTGATGATGTCATCGTAGATCTGGCGCATGATAAAACCATGGATCTGGAAAATCTGGTTGGCAGGATTGTTGATGGAGAAGAAGTAGACACTAGTGGTCTGAACAAAAAGGAACTCGATTATGTGAAAACAGCCAAGCTATTGTTGGGTCATTCCTTGTATTCACATTCATGGCTTGAACTTTAGTTCATTAGGGCGTTAACTCCAAACGAGAGTCAACTTCCAGGAATCATTTAAAAGGCAGCGCTATTACGCTGCCTTTTGATTTTCACTCAATATCAGATAAACACCCCACCGCTTTACGAGTCCAAGTTTTCCTTGATTTCAAAGCTGACAGTAGAAAGGGCATTGAGGATTTTGGCGATCAAGATGTTGAACTCGTCGTTTCCTCGCATCGATGTCATAAACCGGGGACCCGAGGGAGAAGGCGATTCGGAAAGGGATCGCGCCCAAGAAATTTTAGCGGTAAACTCACGAATCCCCTCAGGTTGTTTAACCCAGCGAATTAGGTCCTGTTCCGGTCCCGACAAATCCGACCAACCGCTGAAAACTGAAACGGCGCCATGTCTTGACGCAACACCATCATCGTGCCCCGAACTTTCCAGGTCAACGGGCGCCGGAATATTACATCGGCAAGAGATCAAGTTAGACTCAAATCGACTTATTTCAAAAATGGTTCGAATCAATCTGATGAAATGCAAAGAACCGAATATCAGCAAACATGAAAACGCTATACCTATCACCATCTCTGGTAGATGACGGCTAAGAAACAGGGGGTAATCGTTCACCGGCAAAGCTGTGATATTTATCAATTTGTAAAACGCCCCGATAATACTAAGAATAACAACAGGAATCAGCAAATAAACCAGTAAATTTGACACCCTATTAATCTTTTTGGGATAGCTCTCAAAGAGAGTGGCCAATGAATACCCGTTAGCATTTCCTTTGGCTTGAAATCGGGAAGGCGATTCCGGAGAAACGTTTGAAGGATTAGCGAGCGAGCACAATTCTTCGAGAAAAGCCAAAAACAAAGTGACAGCGCCCTGGCCGGACACCGTAAATTCACGCCTATCACTAGTTAAATTGATTCGAGAAAATGAAATAAAGCCAGAGGCTATAATGAGATTAATGACCATCCAGGCACTGAGCAAAATCCATAAATTGCTCATATTAGGGATTATAAGGAGCGCTTTTACTCCAAAAGTCCTGTTTACCCAAAGGGGGACAACAGCGAAAAGCGCTGTAATCAACCATAGCAAGCCCATAAAGAAGGCTACTTTTAAAGTAGATCGCAGCGCCAGATTGATGGCCTCATGAGCGCCGAGCGGAAACCATCCGGCCAAAATCTTTCTCCGCCAAAAACTTCCCATCCGAGGGATTTTCTTCAGCGATGGCCCTCCGTCGGACATTAAGGCGCCCAGAATGAATTTTTTGTCGCTCAATTCTCCTGGGGGGTACGTCTGCGATCTTGCTCGGAGGATCTCTGACAGGCCGGAAAAAATCCACTGGACGCCAAACAATAAACCAGCCAGGGAAGATACGAAAGCCACAAAAGTCGTAAAAACAGAAGGCGCTGAATTCAAAACACGATCCAACACGTCTGGCGGGACGGAAATTGGCAAATAAGTTATGAAAAAAACGGCCAATTCCCAGATCTTGGAAATTGCCAGGAACAAAACGGAAGAACCCATACAAATATATATGGCCCCCAATACCAAGAACCTATTCTCCCAAAAATGAGGTTTCTCAATCAAAATTAAGCTCCTGTAGATGCCCGACGGTAGAAAAGACCCAAATCAGAAAATACAAAAGTACACACGGAAATCTATCACAGACAAATAAATTAACACAAAAAGTTAGATTCCAGTGATTCACCACAGAAGCCGATATTTTAGCTTCGATAAAAGATCATGTTGCCGTGGAACCAAGGGGTGTGATAACATTTTTGGGTATGGTAGTCCTCGGAAATTCATTTCAAAAATTTACAGGCTAACAAATTAAGAGGAATCAGAAGGTGACCGTAGTACGCCTACTATTGACAGCGCTATTAGCTGTCTTCATGAGTATTCTTTTCCCTCCGATTTACGCGCAAGAGGAAAAGCCCCCTTCCAAGTTGGTTCTGGATAAAGATTCCACACAATTGATAGGCCGCTGGGAAATCTATGAGACCAAGGAGCCCGGGAAGCCCTATTTACCATCATATAAAGGTCGGCCTTTTGTGGCCAAAGGAGTGAACGCGTTCACCCTGATCCTCGAATACCATGGCGATGGGACTTTCAAGAGAGTGGCTAGAATAGGCGAAAAAGAAACAGTGGAAGAAGGAACTTGGCGCTTATCCGGCCACGAATTGCACCACAAGAGAAAAGGGGCTTCAGAAGAAGAGATAATGTACATAAGGTTCGATGGAAGGGACCGCTACGTTTCAACGGAAGTTTTTGAAGATAGCTCTGATCCAGGATTATTCGCGAAATTCCACCGGATAACATAGCAAAATCCTTGTGTCCTCTCTTTGAGATGTGAACAGGTATTCCTCTAACCAAGTCTTTACGATCTGTCAGAAATATTTACAGCACGACCAAGTAGTTAGAAGATTCAAGAAACCTTCCACGTCAGAATTACTCCCTCAATTGTTCTCCTCACCCAGTCAGTTCTCGTTGGCACGGCCATTGCTCTCATGAATGTCAGCATTTAAGGATTGGAAGGCCATGCCTAGTATATTCACAATTCTCATTGCCGACAAAAACAAAAATGTTAGAGAATTTCTGCGCCGAGAATTCGTAGCGGACGGCTACGATGTAAAATTGGCGAAAGACGATCGAGAAATGGTCGCATTAAGCATAGAAGACCCTACGCCCGATTTACTTATTTGCGATTTGGAAATTCCTTATTCCGATGGGCCGGACAGTTTAGAAAAACTGGCAGACGCCTTACCGATGCTACCGATTGTGGTTTACACCCTGTTGACTGAACACGCCAACCACAAGGCAATTAAAAAGGCTGCGGCGTTCCTGGAGAAACGAGGAAATGATATTGACGCGCTGAAGGATACGGTCAATAAGGTGTTGCAAAATTATTATCCTTCACGATGTTTACCTAGCCCAAATTCCAATAATCCAACCGCAATGAATGACTAGTCATCTACATGCCTGAAGATTCGCGTTTTCAGGAATTCATTATTATCCATCGTTATTTAACCGGGTTCCTCAATGTTCTCTTGCTGGACCACATTTAAGCTTGATCTGCTCTTGTCTTATCCCAGGTCAAGAATTAATAAATATGACAAAGTAAAAATCGGAGTCTCAAAATCGATGTTTTAAAACTTTGTAGAGGATCAAAGCTATGAATCCAATACAGGTCGACGTCATCATTCCAACCCTCACATCCCTTAGCTTCGAATGCAAAACCTGCTCTCTGGTTACCCATCAACTCAAGGTTCATAAGGACTACGTTAGGGATTGCCACAATGATTATCCTGAGGAATGGAAACAGGAAAATTCAAGGTTGGTTGATTTCATAAGACAACTTAAAGATCTTTACAAACATAGAATTCATTTCAGAATTATTGACGCGCAATCTCCTGTCGGTCTTTGGAAGCAATTGATTCATCGACCATCAAAACTTCCCGTATTCATCGTAGACAGGAAATCCATTTGTGTTGGATGGGAAAGAGAGAAACTGGAATCTCTTATCGATGAACGAATTAAAAAGGAAATCTGAAGAGCATTTTCAATGTAGAAGTGTCGTCAATCGGTCTACAAAATAAAAAAGCCGGAACTAAAATGGTTCACGGCTTTTGGTTCAGACTTGTATCTCCGGAAGCTCATTTGGGCATTAGATAGTCAACCATTCTATTAAGCATTACGGGTCCCTTGACCTCCGTCTCGAATAGCGGAATTACACATCTTACTTTGTCATCAAATATTTTCCATATTTGTTCCATATGCTCGTCCTGCATTTTAACCCTGTTTTTTACAAATTCCGCCGAATCTTCGCTTACCTGTTCCTTGGGGATCAATCCGTTAACCACAACGCCGCCGACCGGGATGCCAAATTCATAAAACCAGTTAATAAATCTTGTTATGACCGCTATAGGAAGGCTTTCAGGAAGAGTAACGAAAAAGAAAGCCGTTAAAGCGTCATCAGTGAGCAAGTCCTTGGCGTGAGCCATGCGGTCTTTAAAACCAAGCAGGTAATCAAGCAAAGGGTCTTTTTCTTTTTTTTTGGAAAAAGACAGCATCTCCCGAAGTGACTTAGCCTCTTCCCGACTCTTGAGCATTTTTTCCACCCAAAGCCCGTACACTTTTGACATCCCGAGGAGACGTCGGGCATTTGCTGTAGGAGCCGTATCGAAAACATAGAAGTCATACTCGTCCTTAAACATAAGGTCCATCATGTTCTCGAACATTGCCGATTCTTCAAAAGCGGGGTTCATCGTAGCCGATTCGATAAAATCTTCAGCTTTGGTGGTAATATCCGCGAATTTGAGAAACCAGTTAATTTTCTCCCGAATCTCTTTTTTTGATCTTTCGATGGTGTCTCTGGTGTCTATTTCAAAGGCATGACAATTGACTTCGTCACAAACAACGACAGGACGTCCGAAAACATTTTGCTCGAAGAGATTGGAAAGGCTATGTACTGGATTAGTAGACGCGAGTAGGGTTTTACGTCCCTGTTTTGCGGACCATAACGCTGCGGCTCCCGCCAGAGCGGTTTTCCCGACTCCTCCTTTGCCACCGAAAAAAATGTATTTGAGACGGGGTTTTTGGTCGAAATATTGTTGCATACTCGTAACGATGTGATTCACAATTGCACCCCCTGTCCCTTAGAAATCGCCGAACATGGCTTTTGCCAATTTTTCGATCATTGGTAAACCGGTCACATCTCGCTCCATCTCCGGAACAGATGCCAGGATCTGGTTCCGAAACTCTTTATCTATAACCTCAAGGTAATGTTCCTGCATCTGGAATCTATTTTTTAGATATTCAGGGATATTGCCAGATTTAAGTTCCGCTGGTAATACCCTGTTAATTATGTATCCACTTAGAGGAACATCAAATTTGGCAAACAATTCGGCTGCTTTCTGCGTATCCTTGATAACCATTTGCTCCGCGGTAAGGACAAAAAAGAAAGCTGTTTTGGCCTTGTCTGTCAATATACTGGATGATTTGTTTATCCGGTCCTTAATAAACAGGAGTTCGTTCAGAATGGCGTCTTCTTCAAGTTCTTTTTCCCTTTGCATTACAGCCGCCACTTGATCGTACTCACGCATCTGCTCACGTAACTTGGTAATCTTGTCTATCCATGCGTCATATACCGAAGCCATACTCAGATAGTATAGAGCGTGCCCCAGAGGAACCAGGTCATAGATGTAGTAGTCGTAGCCCCCTGTTACCACTATGTCCACGACTTCATCAAAAATCGCGCTTTCCTCCATGGCCGGCTCAGCCGCGGCGGCCTGAATGTAGCTCTCAATTTCCTCGGGAATCTTCTCCATTCCATACATGTCAATAATTTTCTGTCTGATCTCCTGCTGATACTCCTTCACGCGTTTATCTGCGTCAATTTCCTGAGCGTAGAGATTTGGCATGATCTCAGTTGGACCTTTACCAAATATGTCTTTTTGGAAAATATCAGTGAGTGAAGCTTGAGGATCGACCGAAAAAACGAGCACTTTTTTGCCCTTTTTTGCCAAATAATACGATGTAGCAGCAGAAAAAGTAGTCTTGCCAAGGCCTCCCTTGCCTCCAAACATGATGTATCTTCTGTCTGGATACTGCTCGAATATCTTTGCTAATGACATCAGGTTCGCCCCTAAGAATTTTCCGTTTCACGTGGAGACGGGTTGTAAAATACTCTATTGCCGTAATTCAGGACTTAATGTTTCTGAGGAAATAGCGGCTCATTAGGCAAGGCCGTCGGTTAAGTCCTTTTCTCTAAGCATGCGTCGCTTCCAGGTAGAAATCTGGGGCACGACATACGGGAGCAAACGCAAGGAATAATAGGGGGGAAGAATAGGAACTCCCAACATGTCCCCCATGGTAATGAGTATGAACAAATGTTCCATGCTTGCGCGAGTCTTCAGCGCGAATCGAGCTGAATCATGCGCAGCGACACCGTATACAAATTCTCTGATTGATTGAAAAAAGCCGCCCTTTTTCTTTTCATTTTCTGCCATTATAAATACTCCAAGATTGATAGAAAAAAGGGCGATCCACGTCCGTGTGTTCGCCCCCCGAAAATTATGACTTTATGCTCTAGACGGTTCTGTCTGCCCACGCAGCGACCTAAAACGACGAAATGCTTTAAACCCTTCAACCGCCAAAATAATTGCGGCTACGACTAAGAAAATCGCCGTCAAGCCCATGAGTGTGTTTCCGATCAAAGCTTCACCCTTTAGAGCCCCACTCAGAACCTTTACTATCAGCAAATTGTAAGAAGTGTAGATCAAAGCGGCGATGGTAGTCACAAACATGAAAATCATAGGAATCATGGCCCATGCGGCCGGCTTCCCTTCAGAGACTAGCCACGCTGAAACGAGCATCAAGGCCAGAGACGCCATTAGCTGGTTAGCGCCCCCGAAAAGCACCCACAGATACTGCCACCAACCGGTTATGACCAAGACCATGCCAAGGGCGCTAGCGACGAGGGTCCCAATATGAACGTTTTTGAAGATGGGACTAACATCACTCAAAAGTTCTGCCGTCGCAACACGCATAAACCGAACAACTAGCTGCATAATCGTGATAGCCAAAACTATCATCATTACGCTCCCGTAAGACCTTCCGTAGTCAAGAGGTAAACCAACAGCATTGAGGAACTTGCCGACACCTGCGGCGAATACCCCTCCAGGTCCTTTAGCCACGGCCAATGCATACTCAGAAGCGGAAGCATAAATGGTTCCTGCAATAATTAGAGCAAATAAAGCTAACATCATTTCTAGGAACATAACACCGGCCCCTACTGGCCTTGCGTCCATTTCACTCTCAAGCTGCCTGGCCGTTCCTGAACTTGAAACGATGCTATGCCAACCCGAGACGGCTCCACACGCGATTGTTACGAACATGATTGGCCAGATAGGCCCAATTGGAATCTCAAAACTCGTAAAAGCCGGCAAAGTGAACTCGGGACGGATTATAAAAATCCCTATAACCCCGAAAAACAATCCCAAGAAAACAATATAAGCCGCTACGTAATTTATGGGTAACGAAAAACGCCATATTGGAAGCACAGAAGCGAAATAACAAAAGACAAATGCTGCAATTGCCCATAGCCACCTACTATTAGAAAGCCATTCACCAAGAACAGCGTTGGAAGGGGCTTTGGTTCCCAGATAGATTCCAAGCATGGCAATAAGCACGGTAATAACAGTGGTAAGGATTATATCGACCTTCCAACGATAAATCATCTGGCCGGCCAACACCCCGGCTATAGTCAGGAACAACCACGCCATCGGTGATCCCTTGAGAGCCACGGCGGTATTTACTACAACAGCCCCAAATGCGCCGACGATCAAAAGAAGATAGAAATAAATAAATGACAAAAGAATTATACGAGCCCTGGGAGAAATGAGCCTATGGCTTAATCCCCCGAACGAAGCCCCATCATTTCTCATAGATATCATTGCGCTGGAATAATCATGCACCCAGCCGATAAAGAATGTTCCGGCCAGGATCCACACTACGGCTGGTAACCAACCCCACTGAATAGCAATGATGGGTCCAATGATGGGTCCGGCGCCGGCAATCGACTTGAACTGATATCCGTAGAGGATATTTCTGGATGTGGGCATGAACTCCACACCGTCCATGTACATTTTTGCCGGAGTCATCCGTTTCGGGTCAGCTTGTATGACCTTGGAGTCTATGTATTTCGCATAAACCCGATAGCCCAGAACAGCTACCACGAATCCTATGATCAACACATAAATCGCGTTCATAACGAACCCCCATGCATGCTTCTAAAATAACTTTGTTGTTTCGGAAAAAAATGAATGACATCTCGCGATGAAAGAGCCTATCGAACATTTTCAAACATCCGATCATCGAATTCCTGAAAAATTCGAAATCCACGCGGCGGTCTGGTCAAAGCGACTTCAGAGTGCTTTAACCAAACCAATTAGGTTTTCTAGAAACGTTTCTGTTAGGGCACGATACCTGAGACCATATTAGATGGGAAATTCCAGTGTCAAGATATATTTTTAATCATTGACTCTCTAGTCCTAAATTCGGGTCTTTAAGGTGTATTTTTCAACCAGATGATCAGGATAATAAGACTCCTTTGCTTTTCTCAAACCCGCCAAACCTAAATCCTGCTCTCTATTTATATATTTCAGGTCGGACCAGGCGTTCATTGCAAACATCTGATTTACTACCGTGTAGAGTTCTGGAATCTCAGGATTGGCTTTTTCTATGTGGATTACCGCTGTGTCCGTATTCAAAGGCTCACCAAATGAGAAAGCCTCAACTTTATCATTGATTAAAATGGCTCCTCCTTTGAATCCAAGAGCTTCATAGTTTTTGAGCGCCTCATAAACCGCTTGGTCTTCATACACAAGGTCGGGGCTTTCCCCACAATCTTTGATCTCGCACCAATCCTCCTGAAGCTGCAAGACCCGATCGATCAAGCCGATATCAAAATCCCGATATTCAAAATCCCATTTCTTTTTAAATCTGTTTAAATGATTTTTTTTCTTGTGATACTTGTTACCCGGAAGCCGTATCAAGTCATCCGACAGATAGACATAGTCACAATTATCTCGGTCAAATTCAATTTCGAATTCAGAAGTGTCAACAAATTCCTGAAGCATCCGGGATTCTACCCTGAATATTCGTGACCCCTCTAAATTTTCTAGCATCATTTCGTTCAGGACTTTAAGAGCGGCCCGCTTATTTCCTAGACCAATCGGGAATAGGGCGAATGGAGGGTCTCCGATAGGGTCCATGATTATGATCAGGCATTCGTGAGTTATCATCCATCTTGGATGATATTTTCGTCGCCACATGAAAAGATTTGTAAATGTATATTCCGACGCCTGCGGAGGGTCGCTGTGTATAAAATCGTCAAATAAGGACTTGTCTTCGATACTCAAAACTGTTGTACCCTGCATGAATCAAACCCCTTTAATCTGAACTTCTTCAAATTATACGCCTTAAATTCTGAAGACTTTTTGAAGATGTTTCCAAAAAGCAAGAACTTGCTCTAGTATCAGATATTATACATAATCGAAAACGGAGTCTAACGATGAATGAATCCGAAGCCAAAGAAATAATTTTGAAGAAAGCCCCCAACAAGAAAATGACTTGTCGAGAAGCTTTTAATATAGCTGAGGAAATAGGTATTTCCAAAAAACAAATGGGTCAACTATTAAATGATTTAAATATTAAAATCCAGTCTTGCCAGCTCGGTTGCTTCGGGTAGCTAAGAGCCTATTTTTTTTTGTCATCGGTTTCAAAAATATAGATGGTTTCGTCTGTCCGAACCATGCCCAACTTGCGCTTGGCTACCTTTTCCAAAGTCTTTGGGTCTGAGCGTAGCTTTGAGATTTTTTGTTCCAAGAATGCTATGTTGTGTTCAAGTTCGGCGTTTTCTTGTTTGAGATCATTTATCTTTGATTGAAGGGCATATTTTTGGACATTCCCATGTTCCTGGAGATAAAGGAAACATACAAAAATAATCCCAATGACAGCGCTGATTTTAAGCATCCGCATTTTAGTAAAAACCCATTACAGTCCTGTTAATCAGCTATGTGGCGCAATTAGATAAGCTAAAACAGTATAAAATTGTCATATCTATAATTGATATAAGGATAAGTATCAAGGCAAAAATAATAATGAGAGATTCAGGTCTCAAACCCGCCAGAGGTCTAACGACTTTAACAGACGCTCTACAATGTCGACATCTTCGCCTGAGAATAAACTTAAGAGAGCGCAAGTTCCTCCCAATGGGGAAAGCCACTTTCTGCCCAAAGAACTAGAAAAAAATTGTTGGGGTGGGCCATGGAATTCCAGTCTTCCCCCATGGCCCAAAAAAACGACTCCGTCCGATACAGCTATATCCTCAGCCCTATTGGCGATTTCGATCACAGTAAGGTTCATCTTTTGCCTTAAATGTTCGATGACGTTTCGGATGTTGCGCCTTGACAGACTATCCAACATCGAAAACGATTCATCAAGAATCAATATCTTGGCGCCAATTGCCAAAATTCCCGCCAATGCCAGCTTTTGTCTCTCTCCTCCAGACAATGTGTTGGTAAGTCTATGCTCCGATCCTTTCAATCCAGTCCAGTTCAAGACACTACGGAGCCGTGTTTTCATCTCGATACGGGGTATTTGCAGATTTTCCATTCCAAAACAGATGTCGTCGAGAACAGTAATCCCGACTATCACATTGGATGCGTCCCCACAAATGTAACCGATTTCTTCATTTTTAAAGGGGTGATTATGGTTAAACGAAATAAAGCCCCCAGATGGGATAAGGATTCCCTTGATGAGTTTAGCGAGGGTAGATTTACCTGCCCCCTCTGGTCCAGCAATGACGGTCCATGATTGACTCTGAATCGTCAAACTGAACTCGGAGAAGATCAACCGTCCCGTAGGATATTTAAACGACACATTGTTTAGATTAATCATTTGGTCACGATAAACCCCGAAAATATTGCCTCGTCAGACACAAAAAAGCCGAGACTTAATCTCGGCTTTTCAATCTAAGGACGATCACACCGCGTGGAAGCTAAATCAACCTGATTACTTTGATTTTAGTTTGTCCAGAAGTCTATCTTTCAGCCCTTTGGGTTTAGAAGCTGCGCCTTTGGAGCCCGTCCCGCCCACTTCTTTTGGTTTTTTGTCCACTAACTCGATAATAGATACTGCGGCTCCATCCCCAGGCCTAAAACCCTTCTTGATAATTCGTGTGTATCCACCCTCACGGTCGGCGAACCTGGGCGCTATGTCGCTGAACAGATCGTAGGTTACCTGCTTGGATCTAATTACAGCCAACGCCTGACGTCTCGCGTGAAGATCGCCACGCTTTCCGAGGGTTATCATTTTGTCCGCCAGAATTCGCAGGGCTTTGGCTCGGGCATCAGTGGTGACTATAGATTCATGCTCAAGTAACGAGGTGACCATGTTTCTGAGCATTGCAACACGGTGGGAAGTTCTCATGCCTAATTTGTTATTGGCTTTTCGATGTCTCATAAAAATAATCTCCAAATCAATCGCTAATGGCGTTTTCTCTTTCTTTTCTCAAGCTATCGAGTTCTTCCCTAGACGGAAAGTTGGGAACCGTCATCCCAAGCTGTAGACCCATGTCGGACAAAATCTCCTTAATTTCATTAAGTGATTTTCTTCCGAAATTCTTGGTTTTGAGCATTTCCTGCTCAGATTTTTGAACAAGCTCACCGATATAGCGTATGTCCGCATTTTTAAGACAATTGGCCGACCTGACACTTAACTCCAGTTCTGCGACACTCCTATGAAGATTCTCATTGACCTGAGGTTCAGGTTGAGTTTTCTCATCTACCAGCATAGGCTCTTCAATTTCCGGACTCAGGAGGTATACCTTAAATTGTTCACGAAGAATCGATGAAGCGCGATGTAAAGCCTCTCTGGGCTTAACAGAACCGTTAGTCCATATTTCAATAGTCAATTTGTCGTAATCCGTTCTCTGGCCAACTCGAGTATCAGTTACTTTGTAACTAACCTTGCGGATGGGAGAGAAAACGGCGTCCAAAGCGAGCGTTCCAATAGCGTCTTCAGTCTCTTCGGCGGGGGCGTATCCTTTACCCCATTCTACGGTTAGGTCAATAGACAGGCGCCCTTCCTTGGATAAGGTTGCCAGAACCAACTCGGGGTTGATTATTTCGACCGCGTGAGAGGTCTGAATGTCGCCGGCGAGGGCTTCTCCCTCTCCTATTGACTCCAGTTTGATTGTTTCAGGGCCGTCTGTATAAAGTTTCAGACGAACCTGCTTCAGATTGAGCAGCAAATCCGTAACGTCCTCTTTAACGCCGGGAATGGTAGAAAACTCATGCAACACGCCATCGATTCTGGCCTTTGTAATCGAGGCCCCGGGTAAAGACGACAAGAGTACTCTTCTTAACGAATTGCCTAAAGTAATGCCGAATCCTCTCTCAAGAGGACCAATTACATATTTACCATATTCAAATGTTTCATCCCCATCAATCTCTAATCGAGCAGGATCAAGATTGGTCCAGGGACGGTTCATCAGGGTTTGCCCTGTATCACTCATGGCTTTCCTCTCGTAATCTGCGCCGTCGCCGATCTGAGCCTCAACAAGCGGCTTTTGGTTGACAAATCAAGACATTGCAGAGTAAAAAGCCGTTTCCGTATGCCTGCTTCCGGGCAAACGGCCGATCCTTACTCGCACGCGTCAAATACAAAGCGCGCGAGTTGTTATTTGGAATAAAACTCGACGATAAGCTGTTCTTTGATCGTCGGAGGCAATTCCTCACGCGTCGGAATACCTTTGATAGTTCCCTTACAATTTTCGACTTCTACTTCCAACCATGCGGGAACCGGTCTGCGCCCAACAGCGGACATAGAATCTTCGATAGACCTAAGTTTCTTGCTCTTTTCCTTGACTTCGACAACCATACCGGGCTTAGTCAGATAAGATGCGATATCGACTTTTCTTCCATTGACCATAAAATGCCCATGATTTATAAGCTGCCTGGCCTCTGATCGGGAAGAAGCAAACCCCATCCTGTAAACAATATTGTCCAGTCTGGATTCGAGCAACAGCAACAGGTTCTCGCCTGTCACTCCTCGCCGCTGTTCAGCGAGATGCGCATAATTTCTGAACTGTTTCTCGAGTAGCCCATATATGCGTCGAACTTTCTGTTTTTCTCTGAGCTGAACACCGTAATCTGTATACTTCGCTCGCCCCTGGCCGTGTTGGCCGGGGGGATAATTTCGTCTCTCAACAGAACATTTGTCTGAATAACACCGGTCACCTTTAAGAAACAACTTGGTTGTTTCCCGCCGGCAGAATCTGCAAACTGAATCTCGATAACGCGCCAAGCTAAGACTCCTTTATTCGAGAGCGGAAATTCCTAAATAGCCACACTAAACACGTCTTCTCTTGGGTGGTCTACAACCGTTGTGTGGTATAGGTGTAACATCTTTAATTAACGTAATCTGAAAACCCGCGGCCTGTAGGGACCGCAATGCCGCCTCTCGGCCTGCTCCTGGTCCATTAATCAACACTTCAACGCTGCGCATGCCATTTTCCATGGCCTTGCGAGCTGCGTCTTCAGCCGCCAATTGCGCCGCAAAAGGTGTAGATTTTCTGGAGCCTTTGAACCCTTGAGTTCCGGCGGAAGACCACGCCAGTACATTTCCTTCAAGATCCGTTATTGTGACAATAGTGTTATTGAAGGTCGATTGTATGTGCGCGACCCCTCTCGGAACATTTCGTCGTTCTTTCTTTTTCCTAACTATCCGCCTTCTCGGCATTGATCACTCCGTTACAAACCAAATATCAGTAATTATGCTATTAAAGTTGTTATAGGACCTAACTCAGATCCTGAACGTTTTGGAATCCATAAGACCCGCCTCATACCAAAAGCCGAAACGTTAAAGAACATCACTATTTCTTCTTTCCTATCTGCGTTTTTCTGGGGCCCTTTCGAGTCCTAGCATTGGTGTGCGTTCTCTGGCCTCTAACAGGCAACCCTCTCCGATGACGCAGCCCGCGATAGCAACCAAGATCCATAAGCCTTTTGATGTTCATGCTAATGTCGCGGCGCAGATCACCCTCAACCTTGTACGAGCGATCAATAGCCTCGCGGATTTTCGCTACATCAACCTCGGTTAACTTATCGGAGTTCATTCCCGGATCGAGACCGGATTCTTCTAAAATCTTCAGAGCAGTAACTCTACCTATGCCATAAATGTAGGTTAGAGCAATTTCCATTCTTTTATTTTTGGGAAGGTCGATCCCCGCAATACGCGCCACGATATTCCTCCAGGCGTTATAGCCTTGCGATCACAGGGCTCAACCCTGTCTTTGCTTGTGTTTGGGATTTTCGCAGATAACTCTGACTATTCCCTTACGTTTAATTATCTTACATTTGTCACAAATACGTTTGACTGATGCTCTCACTTTCATGAGCGCCTCCTTAATTCTCCGACGGAAGACAAGGCCGGTTACCCTATGGCCTTTTCGATCCGGGAAAAGATCTCTTCAATGGGTCCTACGCCTTCTACTTTTCTGAGAAGGCTTTTTTGATTGTAATAGTCAATGAGAGGAGCGGTTTGGTTGTTGTAAACGCCAAGCCTCTCACGTATTGTCGTCTCATTATCATCATCTCTCTGGTAAAGTTCCGTTCCGCACACATCGCAAATGCCGGATTTTTTAGGTGGATTGAACATCACATGAAACATTGCGCCGCACGCGGAATTTTTGCACGTGCGCCTTCCAGAGAGTCTTTTCACTAGTTCTTCATCAGGGACATCAACCAAAACCGCGTGAGAAATAGATTTCCCCTGAGTTTCAAGGATCTTATCCAGGGCTTTAGCCTGGGCCAACGTCCTTGGAAATCCGTCAAGCATGTAACCTTTATCCAGATCCGGTTTGGCAAGTCTTTCCTCGACGACTCCGATGACGACGTCATCAGGCACCAACTCGCCCTTATCCATATAGGTTTTTGCTTTCAGGCCCATCGGAGTGCCTTCTTTTAGAGCGGCCCTAAAAATATCGCCGGTAGAAATCTGGGGAATAGCAAGTTTTTCAACCAACATTTTAGCTTGAGTGCCTTTGCCGGAACCCGGTCCTCCCAACAATATGATCCTCATATTTCCCTCCTTGACCTAAAACTTCTCTAGCGTCGTCCCTTAATACGGCCCGTACGGATAAAACCTTCATAGTGTCTTTGGATCAAATGAGTCTCTATCTGAGACAATGTATCCAGCGCAACGCCAACAACAATCAACAATGAAGTCCCACCAAAATAAAAAGGAGCGTTAAAGCGGCTGATCAATATAGACGGCAGCACACACACCACTGAGATGTATATGGCGCCTCCAAGAGTAATCCTGGTCAAAACCTTGTCTATATACTGAGCCGTTTTCTTTCCGGGCCTTATTCCAGGAATATAACCGCCGTATTTTTTCATATTGTCAGCTACGTCGACGGGGTTAAACGTAACCGCCGTATAAAAATAACAAAAGAATACGATCAAAGCTACGTATACAAGTTCATAGACAAACGTTCCTGGTCGAAGCCAATCAGTTATTGAGGTAATTATCGGAACATTCAGGAATTGCGCGATCGTTGCAGGAAAAATAATCAGCGACGAAGCGAAAATAGGCGGTATAACACCGGCGGTATTTACCTTCAAAGGCAGATGAGTAGTCTGCCCACCGTAAATCCTTCTGCCTACGACCCTCTTTGCGTATTGCACGGGTATGCGGCGTTGTCCACGTTCCACAAAGACAATAGTGCCGATTACTGCGATCATGATGGCTATCAATAGAAGTAAAACGAGAAAACCTAGATCACCCGTCTGAACCAATTGAACAGTGCTTCCGAGGGCGGACGGCATTCTGGCTACAATGCCAGCAAAAATTATTAGTGAGATACCGTTGCCTATGCCACGTTCAGTAATTTGTTCTCCTAACCACATTATAAAAGCCGTGCCGGCTGTTAACGTAACCATGGACAAGAGAACAAACGCTAGTGGGGGCATATAAACAAGGTTCTCGGTTTTAGCCAGCCCGATACTTATACCCATACTCTGGATGAGAGACAAAACCACTGTTCCGTATCGGGTGTACTGCGTGATCTTCTTTCTACCAGCTTCTCCTTCTTTGGAAAGCCTTTCAAGATGGGGCACCACCACCGTAAGAAGTTGGAGAATAATGGAGGCGCTGATATATGGCATAATGCCCAAAGAAAATACGGAGAAGTTTTCCAGAGCGCCACCTGTAAACATGTCGATAACACCAAAAAGAGTCTGCGAATAGCGGCCGAAAAACTCTTTCAACGCTACAGTGTTAATTCCCGGTGTTGGAACGTGAACGCCCAATCGATAAACGAGAAGCATAAGGAGCGTGAAAATCACCCTACGCTTCAATTCCGGAATCTTGGCTATGTTGGCGATGGAACCTATCAAGAAAGGTCTCCTACAAATAACGAGTCTATTTGGCTTCTCTAGGGATCAAGCCTCCAAAAAATTCCAACCGAGGCTATCCGTTATTCAATGGTCCCGCCAGCGTCTACGATCTTGCGGCGAGCGTTTTCGCTTACTGCTTCCAGTCTTATGACATACGCGGCGGAAATCTCTCCGTCGGAAAGCAGCTTGATCGGGCCGACTCTCTTCACGATATTCTTTTCCCGAAGTAGATCGCCAGTTACGGGTTCAGATGGATCAAGCCTTGAAATCGTTTCTAAGGAAACGACATTGTATTCCGTTCTAAAAATATTGTGGAAACCGACCTTAGGAAGTCGCCTTTGCAACGGCATCTGCCCGCCTTCAAAGCCTCTCCCTACCTTTCCACCTGACCGCGACTTTTGACCTTTATGACCTTTTCCACAGGTTTTGCCCAAGCCCGACGATTCTCCTCGGCCGAGCCTTTTGCTTTTTCCCGTTCTTGCAGGTCGTTGTAAATTTGACAAATCCATGAACAACTCCGTTCCTAACCAGGTGTGACCTATTGATCAATATTCTCCAAAGCCACAAGGTGACAAATCTTGTTCGCCATACCTCGAGTCGCCGGCGTGTCTTCCAGTATTCGGGAAGAATTTATTCTGGTCAAACCCAGTCCACGAATTGTTTCTCTCTGACTCTTGGTCGCTTTAATCCTGCTCTTTTTGAGGGTCACTTTAAGCATTGGCCAAGTTTTCCTCTCCTCTTTCATTTTCTTCCTCTGCTTGACCTACTTTGCCAAGTCTCCTGGCGATTTGAAGAGGCGTTCTGAGGCCTTTCAACCCTTCAAATGTGGCCTTAACTACGTTATGAGGGTTGTTGGTTCCAATACACTTTGTGAGAATGTCACGGATGCCAACAGCTTCCATGACGGCTCTTACGGCGCCTCCCGCTATAACACCGGTTCCAGAACCGGCCGGTTTAAGCAAAACCTTTGCCGCCCCATATCGACCAATGATTTCGTGAGGCACAGTGCCGTTAACGATTGGAACTTCAACCATATACGCCTTGGCTCGTTCCACGCCTTTGCGAATAGCCTCGGGAACTTCATTCGCTTTGCCCAAGCCGAAGCCTACACGGCCTCGACCGTCGCCAACGACGACCACTGCGCTAAAAGAAAATCTTCTTCCGCCTTTTACGACTTTGGCGACGCGACTTAAATGGACCACTCGGTCCTTAAGTTCGCCTTCGGTAGACATCTCTGATCTACTCAGCAAGGGGCAATTCCTCCTTCAACCAGCATTAAAAGTCTAATCCAGCTTCTCTGGCGCCATCGGCCAAAGCCTTTACCTTACCATGGTACAGGTAAGGACCTCGGTCGAAAACCACCTTGCTGATGTTTAACGCCAACGCTTTGGCTGCGATTCGTTTTCCAACTTCTCTGGCAAGATCCCTGTTAAAAGGTTGTCCGGTCTGCCGTCTGAAGCCCTTGTCGAGGGAGGACGCCTGAGCCAGAGTAGATCCGGCGTCATCGTCTATGATTTGCGCAAATATGTTTCGATTGGATCGAAAAACAGTCAGACGTCTTCTTTCAGCATTCCCGGCGATTCTGAATCGCACGCGTTGAGTTCTCTTTTTTTTGGACTCAGTTTTTTCCGAATTCTTGCTCATTTCGGATCCTTCTTAACTCGATAAACTCTTAAAGAATAAGCTACTTGGAGCCCGCTTTTCCAACTTTTCGTCTTATCAATTCACCCAAATACCTTATACCTTTGCCCCTGTAGGGCTCGGGTTTGCGGACTCTTCTAATTTTAGCGGCCATTTCTCCGACCTGTTGTTTGTCGATCCCTCTTACATGGATTACAGTATTCTTCTCGACCTCAACTGTCAGGCCTTCGGGAATGGGCATAACCACCGGATTGGAATAACCTACATTTAAGGTCAGCTTCAGCTTGTCAGCTTCAGCTTTGTAGCCGACTCCGACAATTTCCAATGATTTGGTGAACCCGGTCGTCACGCCGGTTACCATGTTATAGATAAGGCTTCGAAACAAGCCGTGCATAGCTCTGGATTTTCTGTCCTGTCCCAAAGCTATCACATTGATCACTGCCGGTTCCACATTAAGACCCACAAGATCCCTCAAATTCAACTGAAGGGATCCCTTCGGTCCTTCAACGCTAACGGTCGGGACATCGAAAGCGACTTTTACAGTATCCGGAATAGGTATCGGGGCCTTGCCGATTCTAGACATTACTTACGCTCCTATAAAACATACAGGCTACCAGACGCTGCAGAGCACTTCACCACCGATTCCCCTGCGCTGCGCTTCCTTGTCGGTCATAACCCCCTGGGACGTTGAAAGAATAAAGATCCCTACGCCGCCATGACTTTTGAGGTTATGCTCTTTGCCGACATATAGCCGCCTTCCAGGAGAGGACATTCTGGATAAGCCTTCAATTGTGCATAAGGTTTCGTCATCAAACCTCAATGTCAATTTCAATACACCCTGTTTATTTTTGGCTGACCGTATGACCTTATACTTCTTTATGTACCCCTCCTCTTTTAGGATTTGCACTACACCTATTTTGAGGTTAGAGGCGGGGATGGTCACTTGATCCTTTCTCGCCTGCCTGGCGTTGCGGATTCGTGTCAGCATATCAGCTATCGGATCGGTCATACACATGAGAATAATCTCCCTACCAGCTCGATTTAATCATGCCGGGAATGTTTCCCCTGAGGGCCTGTTCCCGGAGGCATATACGACATAGCTGGAACTTGCGATAATATGCTCGAGGTCGTCCACAAATCTGGCAACGATTATATGCCCTCACTGAAAATTTTTGGGGCCTAGCGGCCTTCACTACCATAGATAACTTTGCCACGGTTCCTCCTTATAAGGAGACAATGTCTATTTCCTGAAAGGCATTCCTAGTTGCTCAAGAAGCTGTTTGGCTTCCTCATCCGTCCGGGCCGAAGTAACCAAAGTTATGTTCATGCCACGAATCTTTTCTATCCTGTCATAGTTAATTTCAGGGAAAATGATCTGTTCCTTGATTCCCATCGAAAAATTTCCACGCCCATCGAAGCCCTTGGGATTAATGCCTCTAAAATCCCTAACTCGAGGAAGAGCCACATTGATCAGCTTATCGAGAAAATGAAACATATTGTCTCTTCTAAGGGTCACCTTACAACCAATTGTCATGCCCTCTCTAAGCTTAAACGTGGCGATTGACTTTCGGGCCTTGCGCATAACAGGCCGCTGACCTGATATGGCCGCCATTTCCTGCTGAGCGCTTTCCAATGCCTTGGCGTTTTGAATTGCTTCGCCCAGTCCCATATTGAGGACTATTTTGTTCAGGACCGGAACCTGCATAGCGTTCTTATATTTGAACTGCTCTCTCAACGCGGGCACAACCGTCTTGAGGTAATAATCTTTAAGTCGAGACGCCATCAGAAAATTCCTTCTAGTTTTCCAACTGCTCTTGGCATTTCTTGCAATATCGAGCACGCTCTCCGTCGACTTTACGAATACCGACGCGAGTTGGTTTCGAACACTTAGAACAAATCAGCATCAGTTTAGCCAATTTGATGGGCGCCTCTTTTTCGATGATTCCACCCTGTTGACCCACTTTGCCACCAGCCTTGGTGTGCCGCTTGACCATATTGATTCTCTCAACCAAAGCCGAGTCTTTTTCCGTAAAAATCTTCAGGACTCTTCCTTCTCGACCGGCGTTTTTGCCGGAAAGCACCCTCACTCGATCATCCTTCTTAATCTTGGACATGATTAAAGAACCTCCGGAGCGAGAGACACGATCTTCATAAATTTTTTGGCTCTGAGTTCTCTGGCGACCGGTCCGAAGATACGGGTGCCGATAGGCTCGAGCTGATTGTTAATAAGAACCGCTGAGTTGTCATCAAATCGGATATAGGAACCATCAGCGCGCCGGACAGCCCTTTTAGTCCGCACAACGACGGCTTTATGGACTTCTCCCTTTTTAACTTTAGAGTTAGGGATGGCCTGCTTTACTGAAACAATGACAACATCTCCCACACTGGCGTATTTTCTACGGGTGCCGCCGAGAATCTTGACACAAAAAAGTTCTTTCGCGCCTGAATTGTCCGCGACATCCATCCGAGTTTGTTGCTGAATCATGCGGAGCCTCCCGGCAAGGCCGCTTCCCTGACTATTCTCTGGACACGCCAGTTCTTGTGGCGGCTCAGCGGCCTAGTCTCCACGATCATGACCTCATCGCCGATACGGCACCGATTTTCCTCATCATGAGCCATGAAACGCTTTCTACGACGAACGAATTTTTTGTAGACCGGATGCAAAACCGTACGGCTTACTTCCACAACGACGGTTTTGTCCATCTTGTCACTAATTACAACACCGGTACGTACCTTGCGCTGATTACGTTCATTAGAGGAGCTAATCATGCAGACCCCCTCTTCTCTCGAATTATAGTTTGAACCCGAGCTATTTCCTTCCTAAGGATGCCGAGCCGGGCGGTTTTTTCCAACTGACCGGTGGCCTTCTTGAAGCGGAGTTTAAATTCCTCTTCTCGAAACTCTTTCTCTTTGACGGTCAATTCTTCAACAGAAAGATCCCGCAATTCTCGGGGCTTCATGTCAACTCCTCACGAATAACAAAACGAGTTTTTAATGGCAGTTTTCGGGCTGCGAGTCGGAAAGCCTCACGGGCCACTTCAATGGGAACGCCTTCCATCTCATACATAATGATGCCAGGTTTGACCACTGCCACCCATTCTTCCGGAGCGCCCTTTCCTTTACCCATACGGGTCTCGGCGGGCTTTTTGGTTATCGGCTTATCCGGGAAAACCCTGATCCAGATCTTGCCGCCTCTTTTTACGTGGCGTGTCATGGCGATACGACCAGCTTCGATTTGCCTGGAAGTAACCCATATCGGTTCAAGCGCCATCAAACCATACTCGCCGAAAGACACTTGCGTTCCTCTGAGTGGCGTGCCCGTCATTCTACCCTTTTGTCTCTTACGATATTTGACTTTTTTGGGCGCAAGCATTTTATCTTTCTCCAACAGAGCTTTTGATCAACTCGCCCTTAAAGATCCAGACTTTGACGCCAATAACTCCGTACGTCGTAGAAGCCCGAGCGAATCCATAGTCGATATCGGCCCTAAGTGTATGTAGCGGAACTCGACCCTCCCGATACCATTCACGTCTGGCCATTTCCGCGCCGCCCAACCTTCCGGCGGTGGCGATACGAATTCCTTTGGCGCCAGACTTAAGAGCGCTGGAGACTGATTTTTTCATAGCTCTCCTAAAAGCGATTCTTCTTTCGAGTTGCTGGGCCACGTTCTCAGCTACAAGCTGGGCGTCCACCTCTGGTTTCCGGATTTCCTTGACATCGACGATGACGTCCTTGTTGGTGACCCGAAGAATTTGCCTTCTGAGCTTTTCAATCTCAGCTCCCTTGGGGCCGATCACCACTCCTGGCCGGGCGGTGTGTATTATCATTCTGATTTTACCAGCCGCTCTTTCAATTTCCATCTTGGATACGCTCGCCTGGGCCAGTTTCTTCTTTACGAATTGCCTGAGCTTGAGGTCTTCAATCAGAAAAGTCCCGTATTCCCTTTGGGAAAACCACCTCGAATCCCATGTCCTGGTGACACCCAATCGAAAACCGTGAGGATGAACTTTTTGTCCCAAAATAACCCTCCTGGGGGTGAATCAATTTGTCCGCGTTACACTCTGACCATTCATTAAGCTGAAGTTCAGCTCAAGAATTCATTTATGCGTCGATCATTTTTCCTGCAGGGCAATCGAAATATGACTAGTTCGTTTTCTAATACGAGTAGCTCTACCCATAGCCCTGGGCATCCATCTTTTTGCAGTGGGGCCTTCATCGACCATTATTCTGCTGATGTAGAGGTTGTCCTCATTCACCCCACTGGACTTAGAAGCGTTATCCAATGCTGACTGTAAGGCCTTTCTTATGATCTCGGCGGCCTTCTTCGGAGTAAATTGCAGTGCGCTTAACGCCGCTCCGACAGGCATTCCTCTTACAAGATCGGCCACGAGTCTAGCCTTTTGCGCTGATATGTGCGCATGCGATAACCGGGACTCCCATTCCATCACTTTCTTCCTTTCTTGGCTTTTCTGTCTCCAGCATGCCCGTGAAAGGTTCGGGTAGGGGAGAATTCGCCCAACTTATGTCCGACCATGTTCTCGGTTACGAACACGGGTATGAATTTCTTCCCATTATGCACGGCGAATGTGATCCCCACCATGTCAGGAATTATCGTTGACCTGCGAGACCAAGTCTGAATGACTTTTCTTGACGATGTGTCCTTGGCCTGGACGACTTTATTCAAAAGATGTTCATCCACGAAAGGCCCTTTACTGACTGAACGAGGCATCAGAATCACTTCCTCCGTTTAACGATAAATTGATCGGATGGTTTTTTACCCTTGCGTGTCTTGAAACCTTTAGTAGGCACGCCCCATGGGGTGACCGGATGACGACCGCCGGAGGTCTTGCCTTCGCCACCACCGTGCGGATGATCGACCGGATTCATGACAACGCCTCTGACTTTTGGGCGACGGCCAAGATATCTGGCCCGGCCAGCCTTACCGAGAGAAATTTTTTCGTGTTCCAGATTTCCAACTTGCCCGACCGAGGCGCGACAACGGTCCAATACCATACGAACCTCGCCGGAGGGCAGCTTGAGCTGAACATATCCCTTTTCTTTGGCCATCAACTGAGCGTAAGTCCCAGCAGCCCTGATGATCTGCCCGCCCTTGCCAATCTTCATCTCAACATTATGAACCATGGTCCCTAGCGGTATATTCTTGAGGGGCAAGCAGTTTCCCGGTTTGATATCGACTTTATCACCAGCCAGGACAGAGTCGCCGACTTTTAGTCCGTTGGCATACAGAATATAAGCCTTAGCGCCGTCTGCGTAAGTTACCAGCGCTATTCTAGCGCTCCGGTTCGGATCATATTCAACAGTCGTGACCACGGCGGGAATATCGATCTTGTTTCGCTTGAAATCCACCAGGCGAAACAGTTTCTTGTGCCCACCGCCTCGTCTCCTGACCGTTATCCGCCCATTATTGTTTCGACCACTTCCGCTAATTTTACCTCTGACTAGAGACTTCAAAGGTTCGTCGGCAGTGATCTCGTCAAATGAGTGACCGGTCTGGAACCTAATGCCCGGCGAAGTTGGTTTGTATTTCTTTATTGACATAAAACGAATCCTTACGAAGTTTTCTCAAAGACTCGGACGGCGCTGCATAGGCGGCATGTCACAGGCAAGCCGGACTAGACGCCTTCGAAGAAATCCACCCGATCCCCTTGTTTCAACGTCACAATCGCTTTCTTCCAATGCTTCCGGCGACCGAGGAAGCGTCCAACCCTCTTAGGCTTACCCTTCCTATTCTGAGTTTGAATAGCGAGTACCGTGACCTTGAAGAGTTTTTCTATCGCCTTCTTGATTTCGGGTTTGTTGGAATGTCTATCAACCTCGAAAATCACCTGGTTGTTGTCTTCCTTAAGTGTAGAACCCTTCTCAGTCACTATGGGCCGCCGAACAATTTTAAATTCCTCAAACATTAGCCCAACCTCTCTGATAATCTGGGGAGAGCGTCTTTCAATATGGTGAGACGTTCAAACCTGAGAAGGTCATATACGTTCATACCCTCTGTTGGTAGGACCAAGGCCCGGTAAAGGTTTCTGGACGCCCGTGTCAGATCCGGATTTTTCTCCGGCACTAGAAAGAGAGTTTTCTGATCCTGTGTTCCGAGCTTTTTGAGAATTTCCGCAAATAGCTTGGTTTTAGGGGCCTCCATCTCGATCTTGTCCAAGACGGTAAGCTTATCGTCCCGCAGTTTAGCGCTCAAAACAGAGCAAAGAGCCGCCTTCCGGACCTTCTTTGGAAGGGAAAACGCGTATGACCGTGGATGTGGTCCGAATACTGTTCCACCGCCAGCCC
This sequence comes from Desulfomonilaceae bacterium, assembly GCA_041662605.1. Classification (NCBI taxonomy): domain Bacteria; kingdom Pseudomonadati; phylum Thermodesulfobacteriota; class Desulfomonilia; order Desulfomonilales; family Desulfomonilaceae; species Desulfomonilaceae bacterium. The sequence goes on along the minus strand of JBAZSD010000027.1, from coordinate 28,628 downwards.
ACACAGGAGACCTGCTCGTACCTGCTCTGGCGCGCCCCGTGCCTTTTTGACGCCAAGGCTTCTTTCCGCCGCCGCGCACCTGTCCGCGCGTTTTCGTAGAAGCGGAGCCGGACCGACGCTTGGCTAATTGCCAAACGACAACCTGTTGAACCAAACTGTCACGAATCTCGGCCTTGAAAATATGGTCCTCAAGCTCTATTGAATCGACCTTTTCTCCGTTTTGGTTAATCACGTCTACTAGAGCCATTATCGTTTCCTTATCAACACAATCGAGCCACGGGGTCCGGGTATGGGGCCCCTGAGGAAAAGTAAGTTCTCGTCGGACCGGACCTCTACGACCTGAACGGTTGGAGCGGTTACGCTCTTTCCACCCATTCGACCAGGCATCTTTTTGCCCTTGAAGATTCGGGAGGGCCAGGCGCATTGTCCAACTGATCCTGGAATACGATGCGAACGAGACCCGTGGGTTGCGCGGCCGCCACCAAAATTCCACTTTTTGACAACACCAGCAAATCCTTTGCCTTTACCCACGCCGACGACCTTAACTATGTCTCCAGGATTGAAAATGTCTGGACCGACTTCCTGCCCGATTTGGATTTCGTCTACGTTCTCCACTGCGAAATCACGCAGTACCTGGCAAGGAGGGACACCGAATTTGTTGAATTGCCCTAAAACCGGTTTGGACAATCGACTTTCTTTGGCGCTACCATATCCGAGCTGAACTCTGGAGTTGGGTTTTTTTTGAACAACCCTGCATGGTCCAGCCTGAACCACGGACACCCCCAGGGAGTGACCGGATTCATCAAACATCTGTAACATCCCAAGTTTTATACCTATCAAGCCATTAACCATTAGAAGCTCCTGGACGAAAATGTAATATCAGAAACATCACGCCTTTATTTCGACATCCACTCCCGGGGATAAATCCAACTTCATCAGTGCGTCCAGTGTCTGCTGTGTTGGTTCCAAAATGTCTATCAATCTCTTGTGGACTCTGATCTCGAATTGTTCACGCGATTTTTTGTCTATGTGAGGCGAGCGCAGAACGCAGTACTTATGTATCCGAGTCGGAAGGGGTATTGGGCCCGCCACCTTTGCTCCCGTTCTCCAGGCTGTGTCGACGATCTCGGCTGCCGACTGGTCCAAGAGTTTATGGTCGTAGGCTTTTAACCTGATCCTAATTTTCAGCGCTTGCATATCCATGGAAATTCCTCATCTATTTCTCGAAATCTATTCAATAACTTCAGAGACGACGCCGGCGCCAACGGTTCTTCCGCCTTCCCTGATAGCGAAGCGGAGTTCTTTTTCCATGGCGATAGGGGTGATAAGATGCGCTTCAAGAGCCACATTATCACCGGGCATCACCATCTCGACTCCCTCAGGAAGCGTTATAATGCCTGTCACGTCGGTAGTCCTGAAGTAAAACTGAGGCCTGTATCCGTTGAAAAATGGAGTATGACGTCCACCTTCCTCTTTACCCAGAATGTATGTCTCGGCCTTGAACTTGGTATGGGGAGTGATCGACCCGGGCAACGCCACTACCTGGCCCCTCTCAACATCTTCTCGCTTGATGCCTCGAAGAAGAAGACCAACATTGTCTCCGGCCTGACCGGAATCCAATACCTTGCGGAACATCTCAACACCAGTGCAAACCGTCTTGCGGGTGTCCTTGATCCCTACTATCTCAACTTCTTCCCCAACCTTGATCTGACCACGCTCGACCCTACCGGTAACAACCGTGCCTCGTCCGGAAATGCTGAACACATCCTCTATCGGCATCAGGAAGGGCTTGTCTACGTCTCTTTGAGGCACAGGTATATAGGTGTCTATAGCCTCCATCAACTCAAGTATGCACTTGCAGTCGGGATGCTTGGGATCACCAGCCTCCAAAGCCTTTAACGCGCTGCCCCTGATAATCGGTATATCGTCTCCCGGAAAATCATAAGAACTCAATAGCTCTCTCAATTCCAACTCAACCAACTCTATGAGTTCCGGATCGTCAACCATGTCGACTTTGTTCAAAAAAACCACTACATAGGGAACACCAACCTGACGAGCCAACAGTATATGCTCTCTTGTCTGAGGCATAGGACCATCATTGGCTCCCACAACAAGGATAGCTCCATCCATCTGGGCCGCGCCGGTGATCATGTTCTTGATATAATCGGCGTGTCCCGGACAATCCACATGAGCGTAATGCCTTTTGTCCGTCTGATACTCCACGTGAGCCGTAGCTATCGTAATGCCGCGCTCTTTCTCCTCGGGCGCCTTGTCGATCTCCTCGAAAGGCACATACGAGGCCAATCCCCGCTTAGCCAACGTCCGCGTTATTGCCGCTGTCAACGTCGTCTTGCCGTGATCGATGTGACCTATCGTCCCTACGTTCACGTGTGGCTTCGTACGCTCAAACTTCGCCTTGCCCATGGGCTCCTCCAGATTGTTTAAATTGTGCGACAACCTTTTCCGTAACGGATTGCGGCGCCGGTTCGTAGTGTGAAAATCTCATAGTGAATGTGGCGCGGCCTTGCGTCAAGCTTCTCAAGTCGGTTGCGTATCCGAACATACGCGCCAAAGGCACTCGAACTCCAACAGTCTGTACTCCGAGTCGGCTTTCCATCCCGAGAATCTTGCCGCGTCTTGAGGTCAAATCTCCCAAAACGTCACCCAAAAATTCTCCAGGGGCTACGACTTCGACATCCATAATGGGCTCGAGTAGAACAGAGGCGCCTTTTCTACACGCATCTTTGAAGGCCATGAACCCCGCCATTTTGAAAGCCATTTCCGACGAATCAACTTCGTGGAACTTCCCATCAAAAAGGGTCACTCTGATGTCGACCACTGGATAACCCGCAAGAACACCAGCCTCCATTGCCCATCGAATGCCGTCTTCTACAGGCTTGATAAATTCCTTGGGGATAGTTCCACCCGTGATCTTATCGACAAATTCAAATCCGGTGGCGCGGGGAAGAGGCTTGATATCCATTGCCACTTCAGCGAATTGACCCTTGCCGCCTGTCTGTTTTACATGCCTGTAATTAATACGAACATCCTTGGTAAGCGTCTCCCGAAATGCGACCTCAGGTTCACCAACCACCGCCTCAACCTGAAATTCCCGTAGGAGACGATCAACAATGATTTCGAGATGCAATTCCCCCATGCCGGAAAGTATTGTCTGCCCGGTTTCCTTGTCCGTTCTTACGCGAAGTGAGGGATCCTCTCGGAGCAGTCTGCCCAGACTTTTCGAAAGCCTATCGACGCCATCCCGTGACTTGGGAGCCAAAGAGACAGAGATGACCGGTTCCGGAAAATCCATAGATTCCAAGAGGAGAGGGTGATCTTCATCAGTCAGGGAATCACCGGTTTTGGTATTTTTCATACCTACTAGCGCAATTATTTCACCGGCGGCGGCATCCTTGATTTCTTCCCGTTGATTCGCGTGCATCTTGAGACATCGTCCAATCCGTTCTTTTTTGCCGGAATTAACGTTGAGGATGCTGGAACCTGCGGAAAGTTTTCCGGAATAGATTCTAATGAAGGTCAGGGTCCCGGTATAGGGGTCGTTCATGACCTTAAAAGCCAAAGCTGCTAGGGGTCCGTCGATTTCACGCGTAACAGGGGAGCCGGAGGTGTCTTTGCCTTCCACCGGTGGAACATCCATCGGTGATGGTAAGAAGTTAATGACCGCATCCAGCAGGGGCTGTATGCCTTTATTTTTGAACGCTGAGCCCATGAGGACAGGGGTTATTTTTAAATCCAGTGTGCCCTGTCGAATGGTTTCCAGCAGTTTTTGAGCGGGAATATCAGTATCACCCTCCAGGTATTTCTCTAGGAGACCGTCGTCAAGTTCACAGACCGACTCTACGAGCTGCGATCGAGCAGCGAGGGCCTCATCCATGAGGTCATCAGGGATGTCATCGATCGCGTACGTGACACCCATAGAGGCCTCATCGAATTTTATAGCCTTGAAATTGACAAGATCAATAACACCAGAGAATTTGTCTTCCTTGCCGATGGGAATTTGAAGCGCCAGTGGAGTAGTCCGTAGTCGACTCTTCATCATCTCCATCACTCTTTTTTCGTCGGCGCCTACTCTGTCCATCTTATTAATAAAAGCAATTCTTGGGATGCTGTAACGATCGGCCTGTTTCCAAACGGTTTCCGACTGTGGCTCCACGCCGCCGACCCCGCAGAAAACCGCCACAGCTCCATCCAACACTCGCAGGGAACGTTCAACTTCTATCGTGAAATCAACGTGTCCCGGTGTGTCGATGACATTGATTCGGTGGCTTTTCCACTGACATGTCGTAGCTGCGGAAGTAATCGTAATGCCTCTTTCCTGTTCCTGTTCCATCCAGTCCATGACAGCTTTCCCGTCGTGGACTTCTCCTATCTTATGCGAGACTCCCGTATAATAGAGAATTCTCTCAGTCGTGGTAGTCTTTCCCGCGTCTATGTGGGCCATAATTCCGATGTTACGAGTAGTAGTTATCGATTCTAAATTCATCAAATTATCTCAGTCAGACGACTACCACCTGTAATGGGCGAATGCTTTGTTGGCTTCGGCCATTTTGTGAGTATCTTCTTTCTTTTTGACGGAGCTGCCCTTGTTGCCCGAAGCATCGAGAAGCTCGCCTGCGAGTTTATCCATCATGCTCTTTTCGCCGCGGCCGCGCGCATATTGAATGAGCCATCGTATAGCAAGGGCCTGTCGGCGTTCCGGTCTGATTTCAACGGGTACCTGATAAGTGCTTCCGCCAACCCGCCTAGATCGCACTTCAAGCACGGGTTTTACGTTATCAACAGCTCGCTCGAACATTTTCAGAGGATCTTCATTAGTTTTTCTTGCGATTACGTCGAACGCGCCGTACAGAATGGCTTCCGCTACAGCTTTCTTGCCTTCCCACATTATCCCGTGAATGAACTTGGACACGAGCTTACTGTGAAACTTTGGGTCCGGCAAAACGTCTCTTTTAGGAACTTTCCCTTTTCTAGGCATTCAAGCTATCTCCCAAAAATTGTTCCGCCGCCATAGCTTCAAGCGGCAGAGTCTAGAACGAACTGAACCGGGCGCTTTCCGGAACAGCATAGTTTAGAAGACGTAGTGAATTGATCTCACGTTTGATTTTGACGTCTTAGCTCTAAACTCGCCCCGCCAGAATCAGGCGGTTTATCCGGACCCGTAAAAACAATCCTCCAACAATGGCTAATGGGTTGTTGAGGAACCGCAAGGTCGATCAACTTTCGTTACGACCAGTGTGCGATCCATAAACGAGGATTATTTTGGTCTCTTTGTTCCGTACTTGGATCGGCCCTGTTTCCGATCCGTCACTCCGTAGGCGTCCTGGGCTCCTCTGATTATGTGATACCTCACGCCCGGCAGATCCTTGACACGCCCACCGCGGATAAGGACCACGGAGTGTTCTTGAAGGTTGTGACCAATGCCGGGGATGTAAGATGTGACCTCATAACCGTTAGTAAGTCGGACTCGGGCGACTTTTCTCAAAGCTGAGTTCGGTTTCTTCGGTGTAGTTGTATAAACCCTTACGCAAACACCACGGCGTTGGGGGCAGTTGGTCAGGGCAGGGGCCGATGTTTTTCTTCTCGGCCGATTGCGTCCTTTTCTGACCAGCTGATTAATCGTGGGCATTCGCCATTACCTCCAAACATGTATCTAAGTATTATGGGCAAGAAGTATAATTCTTGTCAAGGGATTTTGTGTTGTTGTAGGTCGAGGCGACGCTTCGACCTACAACAACATGAGAGTGAACAGCCAGCGATTCAAGCTGGTTATCCTGATTAAAGCCATAAAGAAAAAAACTGTTCTTTTCTAACAAAAACGCTGGGGCGCGGCGCGCTTCCAATCTAGGCTATTTCTCTAGCCGTGTCAGCGTCGGGATTCTGAGATACTGATGTTCGTTGAATAGATTCATCACCTTCATTATGCTTCAGTCTTAGGTTCTTGTACTGGGACAGACCAGTGCCCGCTGGGATGAGACGTCCCATGATGACATTTTCTTTTAGTCCTCTCAAATAATCGATTTTCCCGGATATAGAAGCCTCTGTCAGCACCTTGGTGGTCTCTTGAAAACTCGCCGCGCTTATGAACGAATCTGTAGAAAGAGAAGCCTTGGTAATTCCCAGAAGCAACGGTTCCGCAACCGCCGGTACTCCTCCGGCTTGAATAACCCTATCATTTTCTTTTTGGAAGAGAGATCTCTCAATCTGCTCTCCGACGAGAAAATCAGTATCGCCGACTTCTTTAACTTTAACTCTTCGTAACATCTGGCGAACTATCACTTCTATGTGCTTATCATTTATTTTCACACCTTGAAGTCGATAGACTTCCTGAACCTGGTCGACAAGGTATCTCGCAAGTTCTTTTTCACCTTTGATACCGAGGAGGTCATGGGGATTAGTCGATCCTTCCATCAGGGCGTCACCCGCGTCGACCCAATCTCCGGCATGAACTGAAATGTGCTTGCCTTTGGGTATGAGATATTCACGCGCGTCACCTACATCAGGTCTAACCACAACCTTTCTTTTGCCTTTCGTATCTTTGCCGAATTCGATTTGTCCTTCAATTTCAGAGATTATCGCAAATTCTTTTGGCTTACGCGCTTCGAAAAGCTCTGCCACACGAGGCAGACCACCTGTAATATCTTTTGTTTTGGTGGTTTCACGAGGGATCTTCGCTATCACGTCACCCGCATGAACTTGTTCCCCTTCTTTAACCATTATGTTCGCGCCTACCGGAAGAAGGTAACGAGCTTCCGAATCGCCGATCTTGATGGTTCTTCCGCGGTCATCTTTAATTGATACCCGTGGTCGTATTTCGGAATCACGGTCTTTGTACTCAACGATGACTTTTCTGGACAAACCCGTAACTTCATCAACTTGCTCGTTCATAGTTACGCCTTCGATAATGTCACCGTATTTGACGATTCCCGAGACTTCAGTGATAATAGGAATAGTATAGGGATCCCATTCTGCAAGGAGAGTTTCACGATTCATATGTTCGCCGTCTGTGACACGCAGTTTTGCGCCGTAGATGACCTTGTTGCGCTCGCGTTTTTGACCTTTTTCGTCAAGGATTGCCAGAGAACCGTTCCTGTTCATGGCCACAAGTTCTCCATCTCGGTTGACGACCGTCTTGAGATCAACAAACTGGATTTTCCCCTCATTTCGTGAAAATAGCTGGGATGAACTAGACCCGAGCCATTCTAGAAGCACTTGGCCTTCAGAATCTATTCGATCTTTATCCTGAACTTTTACATTCATGTAGTCCATAACTGGGTATCGTTCATACAATCGATACAGGTACTCACCATTCCGCTCACCAAGAAGTTTAAGTATCCCACCTCTTTTTTCCGACTCGGACATGCGAGGCTGCTTGATGTCTTGATCGAAAATGAAGCTTTGCGGTAGTATTTGTGAGTTGGTTCTTACTACGAATCTACAGCCATCGGCCAATTGAAACTTCTTTTTATTTCCTTCTTCATCCTGAAGGGAAAAAGACTTCTTATCCGCGGAAATAGTAATCTTGCCACCGAGGTTTTCAGCTTGGGCCGGAGAATGGTTCTTACCCTTATAAAGAAAGGAGTTTTCTCTGAGAGTCTGGCCATGTTCTATAAACCATTGATCCACTTCGTTTTTAGGGACTGAAAAATCTTCATATACAATTATCGCCTTGGTTTTATCCTTTTCTTTTTCCAAGAGGACGGCGCCTTTTTTCCTGGCCGAAATAATGTTTCTTTTCAATGAAGCTGTTCCACCAATGTGAAAGGTTCTCATTGTCAACTGAGTTCCGGGCTCGCCAATGGATTGAGCGGCTATTATGCCGACAGCTTCACCTATATTAACCATTTTGCCGTGAGCCAGATCACGACCATAACAAAGGCTACACACTCCCCTTTTGGCCTGACAGCTCAGAACCGACCTGATTCTAACCCTGTCAATTCCTGAGTCTTGAATTTGATCACGATGTTCTTCTTTGATTTCTTCATTAGCCTTAACAATTATCTCACCGGTATACGGGTGTTCAATATCTTCAAGCGCCACTCGACCAAGGATTCTGTCCGCAACATGCTCGATGACTTCACCACCCTCTTCCAATGAAGCCATTTCGATTCCATCGAGAGTTCCACAATCTTTTTCATTTATTATCGCGTCCTGCGCAACGTCGACCAATCTTCTTGTAAGATAACCGGAGTTTGCTGTTTTTAGCGCTGTGTCAGCGAGACCCTTACGGGCTCCATGGGTCGAAATAAAATATTGTAAAACGGTGAGTCCTTCCCTGAAATTAGCTTCTATGGGGGTTTCAATAATCTCACCGGTAGGTTTTGCCATCAGCCCGCGCATCCCGGCCAACTGGCGAATTTGCTGCGTGCTGCCTCTAGCTCCTGAATCCGCCATCATATAGATTGGGTTAAAACTCTCTACTTGTTTCTCTGATCCGTCTGGAAGAGTTATAGATTCCAAACGAAGCCCGTTCATCATCCGTTCTGATATGTCTTCATTAGCGCGTGCCCAGATATCGATAACCTTGTTGTATCTCTCACCGTCGGTAATGAGGCCTTCTTTGTACTGATCTTGGATTTCAAGGACTTCTTTTCGCGCCTTGTCTATAATTTCTTTCTTGGATTCGGGGATTCTCATGTCGTCAACGCAAATAGAAATCCCAGCCTTGGTAGCGTAGTGATATCCAAGATCTTTGAGTCTGTCCGCAAGGATGACCGTCTTTTTGTCTCCGCATTTTCGGTAGGCTTCGTCAATAAGGTTAGCAAGTTCCTTTTTCTTCATGACCTTGTTAATCGAAGCAAAAGGGATTTCCTCAGGAACGATTTCTCGGAGTATAATTCTTCCTGCGGTGGTTGGAAGCATTTCACCATTTTCCCGCACAAGGATTCGGTCATGAATCCCCAGCTTCCCCGAGTCGTGAGCTACCCTGACTTCCACCAAATCTGAGAATTTCTTGGGCTCTGTTTCTAGATCTACGGGTTTTTCGCGGGTAAGATAGTACAACCCGAGCACGATATCCTGCGTAGGAACTATGATCGGCTTTCCATGAGCAGGAGATAGAATGTTGTTGGTGCTCATCATGAGTACCCTGGCTTCAACCTGGGCTTCTATGGATAAAGGAATATGAACGGCCATCTGGTCCCCGTCAAAATCCGCGTTAAACGCTGTGCATACTAGAGGGTGAAGCTGTATGGCCTTTCCTTCTACCAGAATGGGTTCAAAAGCCTGAATACCAAGTCTGTGGAGCGTAGGAGCACGATTTAGCAGGATCGGATATTCTTTGACGACGTCTTCGAGTATATCCCAGACTTCTGGAGTCTCTTTTTCAACCAGTTTTTTGGCGCTTTTTATAGTCGTGACATATCCGCGCTCTTCAAGTTTGTTGTATATGAAGGGCTTGAATAATTCCAAAGCCATACGTTTCGGCAGGCCACACTGATGCAAACGGAGATCCGGCCCGACCACTATGACGGACCGACCCGAATAATCAACACGTTTGCCCAACAAGTTCTGTCTGAAACGTCCCTGTTTGCCTTTGAGCATATCTGATAGCGATTTTAGGGGTCTCTTATTTGGACCGGTGATCAACCTTCCACGTCTACCGTTATCAAACAGGACATCAACGGCTTCCTGGAGCATTCGCTTTTCATTACGAAGGATGATTTCCGGGGCGTTAAGCTCTTTGAGCCTTTTGAGGCGATTGTTTCTATTAATAACCCTTCTGTACAAATCGTTCAGATCAGAAGTAGCAAAACGACCGCCATCCAGCGGGACCAAAGGTCTTAAGTCAGGAGGAATGACCGGAACAGTAGTAAGTATCATCCAGGCGGGGTTCTGCCATTGTCTGAACTTACCAAGGCTTTCGGGATGCACGATACGAGAGCGCCCAAGCCGGTCAATTACATTCTTTATTTCGATGAACGCAAGCTGCTTTCGAACCTCCCAATCTTCTGACTCACGCCATTTGACCAGGATTTCTTGAGCAGCTTGAATAAGTTCGCCTACAAATCGGCCCTTTTCGCTTTCAGGATCAAATGATTCCGACATAGAGGAAAGCTCGGAGACGAGGATTTCAGGGTCTATCCCTTTCAAGGATTCAAGAACCCGCAATCTCTTGGCAAGTTTTTTTCTCTTTGCTTCAGAGGCTGAATCCTTCATTTCTTCCCTAACTCTGACGCTTTCCGAAACGAGATCCAATCTTTCGAGCATCAATCTCACGGCCTCGCCACCCATGAGGGCCTCAAATGTCCCTAAATCTTTTCCATATTCTTCTCTTAATTGATGGTATCGCTCTTCATTGATGAGTTCTCCCGGGCGAAGATCCGTATTTCCAGCAGAAATCACCAGATAGGATTCAAAATAGAGAACTCGTTCCACTTCTTTGAGAGTAAGGTCCAGAAGAGTTCCGATTCTGCTAGGCAAGCTTTTCAGAAACCAGATATGGGCAACCGGAGTGGCTAGTTCAATGTGCCCCATCCGTTCCCGACGAACTTTGGATTGAATGACTTCAACGCCACATTTTTCACAAATTGTGCCACGATGCTTCATTCTCTTGTATTTTCCGCAGTTACACTCAAAATCCTTGACTGGACCAAAAATCTTGGCGCAAAAAAGGCCGTCACGTTCAGGCTTAAAAGTACGGTAATTTATGGTTTCAGGCTTCTTGACTTCACCATGACTCCACTCCCTGATCTTCTCGGGAGACGCCAGCGAAATCTTTACGGCGCAAAAATTTAAAGGATCTTTAGGTTTTTCAAAAAAACTGTAATAAACGTCTTCCATGCTTCCCTCCAAGTTGTTGGGAAAACCGACATTAACGGTTTCGAGGGATTGAAACGGCCACAAATGGTCAGGCCGTTTCACCAGTATTTTGTTGTTCAAAGCGAGATCGACTTTACAAACTTTTCAAAAGTTATATTGCATCAACGCTTAAAGAGCTTCGTTTAGCCTTTCTACGCAGCAGTGCCCGGGTCGCTTTCCAAAAGTTCTACATCAAGGCCCAGCGATTTGATCTCTTTAACCAAAACGTTGAAAGATTCGGGCAAGCCCGGCTCGAGCACATTGGTTCCTTTCACGATGCTTTCATACATTCTTGTGCGTCCTGTGACATCGTCAGACTTGACAGTGAGGAATTCTTGAAGAGAGTAGGCCGCTCCATATGATTCCATGGCCCAGACCTCCATTTCTCCGAGTCTTTGGCCACCAAACTGAGCCTTTCCTCCAAGCGGCTGCTGGGTCACAAGGGAATAAGGCCCTATGGCCCTCGCATGTATCTTGTCGTCAACAAGATGATGCAGCTTCATCATATAGATGATCCCGACGGTAACCATCGTGTCAAAAGGTTCTCCCGTACGTCCATCGTATAGTTGCGTCTGACCCGAAGTTTGTTTTCCCGCCTCTTTAAGGATGTCTTTAATTTCGCTCTCTCTAGCTCCGTCAAAGACCGGCGTAGCGATTGGCACACCAAGGCGGAGAGAAGCCGCAAATTTTCTCAACTCATCCTCATCCATTTCTTCAATGATCTTACGGATTTTCTCTCGTCGCTCTACTTCCTTGACTTCATAAATTTCAAGAAGTCTTGCTCGCAGTTTGTCCGGGGAACACTGTTCCTTGAGGAGCTTGTCTAAAGCTTCTCCCAAGCCACGCGCCGCCCATCCAAGATGTGTCTCGAGAACCTGGCCAACATTCATTCGGGAAGGCACACCGAGTGGATTCAACACTATTTCTACCGGTGTTCCGTCTTCAAAATAAGGCATATCCTCTTCCGGCAAAATCCGTGAAAGAACACCTTTGTTACCGTGACGCCCAGCCATTTTGTCCCCGACCGAGAGCTTTCGTTTGATGGCGATGTAAACTTTGACCAGTTTGATGACACCTGGCGGTAATTCATCGCCCTTTTTTAGCCGGCTTATCTTCTCGTCGAAGTGCATTTTCCAGAAGTGTTTCTGGTCGCTGAACCTCTCTATAATTCTTACAACTTCATCTTCCAGGCTTGATTCAGAGCTCTTTAACGAAACGTTTCGAATCGCTTCCAATGGGATAATGTCAATCACGTTCCCGGTAATCGTTTCGTTCTTTTTGAGAAAGGAAACACCGGTTTCGGGATCCGACAATGCCGCGGCCACTTCCTTGCCGACCAGCATATTTCGAATTCTTTCTCTCGCTCCTTCTTCGACTATCCTTAGTTCATCGTCCCGATCTTTGGTTAACTTCGCTATTTCCTCATTTTCAATAGAAATGCTTCTGCTATCTTTATCAGTTCCTTTTCGGGAAAAAATCCTGGCGTCAATAACTATACCTTCCACACCAGGAGGAACTCGCAAAGAAGTATCCCTAACATCTCCAGCCTTTTCCCCAAAAATGGCCCTTAGAAGCTTCTCTTCCGGGCTGAGCTGATTTTCGCCTTTTGGAGTAATTTTGCCTACGAGGATGTCGCCTGGCTTAACCTCTGCGCCGATTCGAATAATGCCCGCTTCATCGAGATTTCTTAGGCCTTCTTCACCAACATTCGGGATGTCTCTGGTGATTTCTTCTTTACCTAATTTTGTGTCGCGAGCCATGACCTCAAATTCTTCAATATGAATCGAGGTAAAAATATCTTCTTTTACTATTTTCTCACTAACCAGGATGGAGTCCTCATAGTTGTACCCCCCCCAAGCCATGAACGCCACGAGCACATTACGACCTAGAGCAAGTTCTCCTTTATCCGTCGCAGGTCCATCAGCTATGACTTGGCCTGCAGCGACCCTATCCCCTTTTTTCACAATCGGACGTTGGTTTATACAAGTGTTCTGGTTGGATCTTTGGTATTTCGTAAGGTTATAAATGTCCACACCCGGATCCAAATCACCCTCTTCAAATTCTGTAGCCTTCACAACAAGTCTTGTAGCGTCTACAGAATCCACTACTCCGTCCCTACGGGCCAGAACGGTGACCCCGGAATCAACAGCGACGACCTGTTCCATGCCTGTGCCCACCAGAGGAGCCTGCGTTGTCAGTAGCGGCACAGCCTGACGCTGCATGTTAGAACCCATAAGCGCACGGTTCGCGTCGTCATTTTCAAGGAATGGGATTAATGATGCCGCCACCGACACCAATTGATTGGGTGATACGTCCATGTAAGTGGCTTCGGAACCGCTCCCCATAGCAAACTCGCCGTCTTTTTTTCTAACAGACACAAGATCTTCAACCAGTTTGCCATTTTCGTCGATAAGAGCGTCAGCCTGAACTTTTACATGCTCTTCCTCATCCAAAGCCGTCAGGAACTTTATTTCGCGACTGACGACCCTGTCGTGGACAGGGCGGTAAGGAGTTTCAATGAAACCAAATTCATTGACTCTAGCGTATGTAGACAGTGAAACGATCAATCCAATGTTCGGACCTTCCGGAGTTTCAATCGGGCATATTCGGCCGTAATGGGTTGGATGGACGTCTCTAACTTCAAAACCGGCTCGCTCTCGTGTGAGGCCGCCAGGTCCCAAGGCGGACAAACGCCTTTTATGAGTGATTTCACTTAGTGGATTAGTCTGATCCATAAACTGTGAAAGTTGGGAGGAACCGAAGAATTCCTTTACCACCGCCGTCACAGGTTTAGCGTTAATCAGGTCATGTGGCATTAATGTTTCAACGTCCTGAAGACTCATCCGTTCTTTTATGGCCCGCTCCATTCTGACCAGACCGATTCGATATTGATTTTCAAGAAGTTCCCCGACGGATCTGACCCTTCGATTCCCCATGTTGTCTATATCATCGATCTCATGTCCGGGTTTGCCCTCTTTTAATTCCAGAAGGTACTTGACCGCCAACATGATGTCATTGGGTCTTAGGGTTCTTAGAGACAGAGGCGAATCATGCTCTAAAATGCCGAGCTTGCGGTTCAGTTTTAATCGTCCCACACGAGACAGGTCATAATACTCAGTCCTAAAAAACAAGTTGTTGAAGAATGTCTTGGCGATTTCAACTGTCGCGGGATTGGAAGGCCTGAGTCTGCGATATATCTCGATCTCAGCGTTAAGAGTTTCGTTTGATGTCGAGTCATCCGGAAACAGACGTTTGTATTCCTCAGTAACTCTATTGGGGCGGTCATCAATCTTGTCTTCCAGTAAAGTGTCTCTCAAGGAAGAAGAGGCGATCCTTTCTTCGATGAACAACGCCTCAAACTGATCTATATTTCGACTCCGAAGCTCTTCAATAAAACTCTCTACTTCATCTGGCGCTATTTCCTTGTTACACGCGGCTACAACCTCTCCAGTAGTCTCATCGATGATGTCATGCGCTACAACTTTGCCTGCAAGTTCATGAGGCTCCATCATCAAAGGAGCGACGCGCCTTTCTCCCAAACGTTTGAGAGCAGCCCTGGAAATTTTTTTGTTCTTTTTGACCAAGATCTCACTTGAGCCCTCGACAAAAATGTCGGCGGACGCATGAGTCCCGACCAGAAATTTGAGGTCGACTTTTCTCCGCAAACCGTCCGGAGTGATCATTATTGTTTGTTTATTATAGAAATAATTGAGAATGGTTTCGCTAGAAAAACCAAGCGCTTTCAGTAGCACAGTAACGGGAAGCTTTCTGCGGCGATCTATTCTCACATAAAGGCGATCTTTTAAATCGAATTCAAAGTCAATCCACGATCCTCGAAGAGGAATAATTCGAGCCGAGTAGAGCAACTTGCCGCTCGCGTGTGTTTTCCCTTTGTCGTGATCAAAAAATATGCCTGGTGACCTATGAAGCTGGGAAACAATTACCCGTTCGGTGCCATTGACTACAAATGTCCCATATCTCGTCATAATGGGAATTTCACCGAAATATACTTCCTGTTCCTTGACGTCACGAATAGTGCGAGAACTGGTGTCGGGGTCAACATCCCAAACAATCAACTGCACCGTAATCTTTAACGGAACAGAATACGTAACACCTTTCTGAAGGCATTCTTCCACTGAGTATTTTTCTTCCCCAAGCGTGTACTTGATGAATTCAAGCGACGCTGTATCGGTGAAGTCCTTGATAGGGAAAACTGAGCGAAATACTGCCTGCAGACCAATATCTTCCCTTTCTTCAGGCGCTTTGTCCATCTGAAGAAATCGATCGTAGGATTGACTTTGAATCTCGATAAGTTTTGGGATTCCAGCTATCTGAGGAATCCGCGCGAAATTCTTCCTGAGCCTCTGAGAGTGCACGGAAAAAGAACCCATTTTCTCCCTCTAAAATCCGGTGATCTTTACAGGTGGGGACAGTGGTAGGAGTTCCAATTACTCAGGCCGCGCTCGCGCGGTAGACGCGAGTCAGCGGCCAACAAAAAATAAATTTTTTATGAGTTCAGACGATTTCTACAACGGCTCCGACTTCTTCTAGAGCAGCCTTCGCCTTTTCAGCGTCTTCTTTGGAAACACCTTCTTTAACCGGTTTCGGCACACCTTCCACTAAATCCTTGGCTTCTTTAAGGCCTAGATCAGTCAGAGATCTGACGACCTTGATAACCTGGATTTTCTTGTCCCCGAATTCTTTTAGGATCACGTCAAATTCGGTTTTCTCCTCAACCGGGGCTGCATCTCCCGCCGCCGAAGCCGCTCCAAAAGCGGCTACGGCTACAGGCGCCGCCGCAGATACCCCGAACTCTTCTTCCAATTCTTTTACTAACTTACTGAGTTCCAAGACTGACATGTTTCTTATGAACTCTTTAACGTCCTCTTTTGTAATTTCCGCCATTATTTCCTCCATTCGCTGTATAGCAAAAAACATTTAGAGTCCGTTTACGGGTTATCCCGCGACAGGAGCGGACTCAGCTTTTTTGTCCTCGATAGCTTTGAGCACAGTCAGGAACGACCTGGGCACGGCTGCGAGTGTACCGACAAAGGCGCTAATAGGCGCAACCATGGTTCCCAGCAGACGGCTAAGAAGTTCCTCTCTCGATGGTAGCTTGGCCAGACCTTCCAGATCAGAAGCTTCAAAAGCCTGACCCTGAAGTTCTCCCTTGACCAGTCCAAGATTTGGATGAGTCTTAGCGAAATCGACCAGCGTCTTGGCCAGAGCCGGGACGCCGTCATCAGAATGCGTCCAAACAGCGGCCCTAGTTCCAACCAGGTCAGGGCCCAAGCACTCCACATCGGTATTCTTGTAAGCCAAACGAACTAGAGTGTTCTTTAGGACCTTAAGTGACCCCCCACGCGTTCTGACTTCTGAACGTAGGGTGTTCATTTCGCTGACGGTCAGACCCTTGAAATCAATGAGAAAAACCGCCCTGACTCCCTGAAACTGATCTCGAAGCCACGCCACCTGTTTTTCTTTTTCATCTTTCTTCAAATCTAAGCTATCCCCTTTCCATCGGAGGGATTACAGCGAATCGAGGCTATGCGGATATGAGGATTCAGTCTTGGATCACCCGTTTCCGGCCCGTCTCGGCTGGCCTCAATTAAGCGCTCACGATCAGCGCGCCCGCTGTCTCCGACATGACCATAGAATTAATTCCTGATTTTGTTGACTTGCGTCTCCTTAAAAAGTGTAAAAGTTATGTTATTTGACCAAGTTTCTCATTTCTTGTGGGTCAAGCTTCAATCCCGGACCCATGGTCGTGGAAAGAGCTATACCTCGTAAGTAGACACCTTTGGACGCTGAAGGTTTCAATCGAAAAATACTCTCCATCAGAGCTTTGAAGTTCTCAGCGAGCTTGTCAAAACCAAAAGACACGCGACCTATAGGGCAATGGACAATACCAGCCTTTTCAACTCTGAATTCAACTTTGCCACCTTTAAGTTCGGAAACTGCTTTACCGATATCGAAAGTTACCGTGCCTACTTTTGGATTAGGCATCATGCCACGTGGGCCCAGGATCTTTCCCAATCTACCCACTACACCCATCATGTCAGGAGTGGCCACAGCCTTATCGAAATCAAGCCATCCTTCCTGAATTTTCTTGGCGAGATCCTCTGCGCCGACATAATCCGCCCCGGCGTCCCGAGCCTCTTTCTCTTTTTCCGCCTTTGCGAAAGCCAATACCCGTACAGTTTTTCCTGTGCCGTGGGGAAGGACACACGTTCCTCGAACCATCTGATCGGCATGTCTTGGGTCTACACCAAGTTTCACCGCTACGTCCACGGATTCATCGAATTTTGCGTAGGCTGATCCCACAACGGTTTGCAAGCCCTCAGTCAAAGAATATTTCTTTGAACGGTCTACGTTTTCTCTGGCCGAAACTTTCTTTTTTGCTACGGACGACATATCGTTCCTCTACTCAACTTCTATGCCAAGGCTACGCGCTGTTCCCATTATTGTCTGAACAGCGCCTGGCAAATCTTTGGCGTTAAGATCAGGCATTTTTATCTTCGCTATCTCTTCCACCTGTTTAAGCGTCAGACGGGCAACTTTGTTTCTGTTGGGCTCTGGAGAGCCTTTATCAAGACCCGCCGCCTTTTTCAGCAAATAGGACGCTGGTGGGGTTTTTAGTATGAAGGTGAAAGACCTGTCAGCATAAATCGTTATTAATACCGGGATAATAACTCCCTGTTGTCCCTGGGTCTGCGCGTTGAACGATTTGCAGAACTCCATAATATTAACACCGTGTTGACCCAATGCAGGGCCTACAGGAGGTGATGGCTTCGCTTCGCCGCCAGGAATCTGAAGTTTGACATAAGCTGTAATTTTCTTGGCCATAAAGACTCTCCCAAAGAAACAGAGTCCCGAATGATAAGCAATGTTTCGAACTCTGTTCCGTGTCTAAAAACTGAAAGGCCTCAAGATTAATTCTTGGTAACCTGAATAAAATCCAATTCCACCGGAGTGGGCCGACCGAAGATGCTCACCAAAACCTTTAATTTACCTTTGTCTGGTCTCACTTCTTCCACCGTGCCGTTAAAATTGATGAACGGTCCGTCTACGACTCTCACGGAATCACCTTTTTCAAATGAATATTTTGGCTTAGGCTTTTCCCTTCCTTCGGCCATCTGCGCCTTGATACCGTTGACTTCTTCGTCTGGAATAATAGCGGGTTCCGTCCTTGAACCTATGAACCCCGTGACTTTAGGGGTGCTTTTAACATGATGCCACGTGGTATCATCAAGCTCCATACGAACAAGAATGTATCCGGGAAAGAACTTCCGATTGGAGGTTTTTCGCTCTCCTTTAACTAATTCCACTACAGACTCCGACGGTATAAGAACATCGGTAATCCGATCCTCTAACCCCAAAGTCTTTATTTTTTCTTCCAAGGCGGTCTTGACCTTGTTTTCATAGCCGGAATATGTGTGTACAACGTACCATCGCAAAGCCACGAAGAGGCCTCCTGCTATCTGGAAAAACGATAATGAGACAAAATCCTAACCAAATCAGACCTGTAGAAGAGCTTTCATGATTCTGGCCAAAGCCCAATCGCTAAATCCTAAATATATGCCCACCAAGGTGGTCAGTACGAGCACTACAAGAGTGGATCCGAGGGTTTCCTGTCTCGTCGGGAAAGTGACCTTCAGAAGTTCAATTTTAACTTCTCTAAAGAATTCGACGCTCTTTTGGAAAAACTCTTTTACTTTTTCCATAATGCTTTCCATTGCCCGAACAATCCCCAAGCGCTGAAGCTTCATGCGGAGTGGCAGGCCAGAAGGGATTCGAACCCCCAACCCCCGGTTTTGGAGACCGGTGCTCTAGCCGTTGAGCTACTGGCCTACTGATTTTAGCTCTTCACGCTACTTCGTTTCCTTGTGAAGCGTATGAGTTCGGCAAAATTGACAGTATTTTTTAAACTGCAATTTGTCGGGGGTTGTCTTTTTGTTTTTCGTGGTGGTGTAGTTCTTCCGCTTACACTCACCGCACGCCAAAGTAATGATGTCTCTCATCTATGTCCTCCTCCACCGGTTTAAGTCCCGAATGGAGCAAACCGGAGAGAGTCAAAAACCGACCTGAAATCTATTCAATAACTTCAGAGACGACGCCGGCGCCAACGGTTCTTCCGCCTTCCCTGATAGCGAAGCGGAGTTCTTTTTCCATGGCGATAGGGGTGATAAGATGCGCTTCAAGAGCCACATTATCACCGGGCATCACCATCTCGACTCCCTCAGGAAGCGTTATAATGCCTGTCACGTCGGTAGTCCTGAAGTAAAACTGAGGCCTGTATCCGTTGAAAAATGGAGTATGACGTCCACCTTCCTCTTTACCCAGAATGTATGTCTCGGCCTTGAACTTGGTATGGGGAGTGATCGACCCGGGCAACGCCACTACCTGGCCCCTCTCAACATCTTCTCGCTTGATGCCTCGAAGAAGAAGACCAACATTGTCTCCGGCCTGACCGGAATCCAATACCTTGCGGAACATCTCAACACCAGTGCAAACCGTCTTGCGGGTGTCCTTGATCCCTACTATCTCAACTTCTTCCCCAACCTTGATCTGACCACGCTCGACCCTACCGGTAACAACCGTGCCTCGTCCGGAAATGCTGAACACATCCTCTATCGGCATCAGGAAGGGCTTGTCTACGTCTCTTTGAGGCACAGGTATATAGGTGTCTATAGCCTCCATCAACTCAAGTATGCACTTGCAGTCGGGATGCTTGGGATCACCAGCCTCCAAAGCCTTTAACGCGCTGCCCCTGATAATCGGTATATCGTCTCCCGGAAAATCATAAGAACTCAATAGCTCTCTCAATTCCAACTCAACCAACTCTATGAGTTCCGGATCGTCAACCATGTCGACTTTGTTCAAAAAAACCACTACATAGGGAACACCAACCTGACGAGCCAACAGTATATGCTCTCTTGTCTGAGGCATAGGACCATCATTGGCTCCCACAACAAGGATAGCTCCATCCATCTGGGCCGCGCCGGTGATCATGTTCTTGATATAATCGGCGTGTCCCGGACAATCCACATGAGCGTAATGCCTTTTGTCCGTCTGATACTCCACGTGAGCCGTAGCTATCGTAATGCCGCGCTCTTTCTCCTCGGGCGCCTTGTCGATCTCCTCGAAAGGCACATACGAGGCCAATCCCCGCTTAGCCAACGTCCGCGTTATTGCCGCTGTCAACGTCGTCTTGCCGTGATCGATGTGACCTATCGTCCCTACGTTCACGTGTGGCTTCGTACGCTCAAACTTCGCCTTGCCCATGGGCTCCTCCTTAAATATTCGGAAAGAAAATAACCGTAAAGTCTCTATTCATTTTTAAAAAGATATAACTTCAAAATCTCCGCAAAAGGTCGTAGTCACTACGAGTCAAAATCTGATGGAGCCCACGACCGGGATCGAACCGGTGAACCTCTTCCTTACCAAGGAAGTGCTCTACCGACTGAGCTACGTGGGCAAAATTAAAGTTCGTAGGTTCAATTTCTACGTGCCTACGTATTTTACAATAAGGCGTCACATCCAATTGTTAAAACGCCTCAAGAAATGTGGAGCGGGAAACGGGACTCGAACCCGCGACGTTCAGCTTGGAAGGCTGACGCTCTACCAACTGAGCTATTCCCGCCGCGCCAATAAAACGGACCGCGCAATTGGATGGTGGAGGGGGGAGGATTCGAACCTCCGAAGGCGTCGCCAACAGATTTACAGTCTGCCCCCTTTAGCCACTCGGGAACCCCTCCACGACTGGAGCTGGCGATGGGACTCGAACCCGCAACCTGCTGATTACAAATCAGCTGCTCTACCGGTTGAGCTACGCCAGCAAACGGGTCCTCTATAAAAACAACTTTTTTACCCCAATTGAATACCTGTGTCAAGAAAAAAGTCGGTATTTTCACGCGACTACCCGATAAATCAAACTGACAACTCCTGCAAAAACAAAGTTCCCGTCAATTAGGCCTTCATAAATAAGTCGGTCAACAAGATGACCTTTCTTGTAAAAATCAAACAACACCTTGAACACTAATACATTGATGAGCAACACAAATCCAAAAGGCGTTGTCCAATTCCACATGCTAGAAATGAACAGTAAAAAACACAAGAGAATAAGCAGGATATTAAGAATTTGTTCGGTAACCCGGCCGCCGAAAAGTATCGGAATTGTGTCACGCCCTCCAATCCGATCACCCTGAACATCTATAAGATCCGAAAGCGCCGTCCTCCAAAATACCATTAACGCGGCGGTCATAAATGCTACAATAAGCCCTGAGACTTCGTGTGTAGCGTTTTTGGAAAAAAAGGGAATAATGACGGCCGCCATGGCCCAGCCCAAAGCTACCAAGGGAGTTTTTGAACCAGGAATATCTTTGAGTGACTTCCATTTCAGATTGGGTATTTTAAGGCGCCCTAAGATTGGAGCAGGGTATAGAATCCCTGTAACAAGCATTCCTACTAGAAGGAAAGTGGAAATTAACCCAATCGAATGAGCGGCTATGATTGCTATAAGAGCCGATATTCCTGCCAACCCCGCCAATAAAACGCCATGTCTGGAGTAAAATGAAGCGATTTCAGGCGTGTTGAATCGGAGCGCGCCGGAACGTTCCTGAACGCGATTTGAAAGATGCATAGAGAATACAAACATGGCCGAAACTACAATAGAAGAAACAGTAATAGGGGCCCCTTGCATCGTAGCGCATGCCATGGTAAGGCCCGCTCCCCCCAGCGCTGCCCAAATGTAAGTCATAATCGTAATATCCAGAAGGCGTCTTAGTCTCGGCCAAATTCCGGACCTCGAATCAAGGTCTATTTGCTTCAACTTTTCGATCACTGACCTAATCTGCCAGTTTGGAGTGCTGGCGCCGGCTGTTACTCCGATCAGGTGGCTTCCTTCGAGATCAGTGACGGATATTTCATCGGCAGTCTCAACATGAAGTACCTTGATTCCGTTCTCTGCTGCGACTTTTGCAAGTCTTCCGGTATTCCCTGACCCCTTTCCACCAACAACAATTACCATGTCTGCTTCCCTAGCTAGCTCTCTGGTCTCGGCCTGCCGTTTTCTTGTAGAGTCGCAAATGGTATTGTAGATATTTGATTTAAAGCCCTTGTTCCTCAATATTTCGACAACTTTGTCAAACTTGTCAGGCTCTTGAGTTGTTTGGGCTACAACGAGCAAGGATCTGCCCGGTGGGATAGAAGCTACTCTATCTATCATTTCCGGGCCTGAAATTGCGAGGGCTCCAGCACGGGCGAATCCGACCAGACCTCGAACCTCCGGATGATCTTCGTCCCCTACGATCACGCAGAAATCCCCTATTTTGGAGTGCTTTGTAATTAACGCCTGAACTCTGGTAACACGTGGACATGTAGCGTCAACAATGTTAACCCCTTTTGATTTCAAAATGTTATATTCGTCCGGTGAAATTCCATGAGCTCTAATTATTACTGTGCCGGTTTCTATGTTTTCTATTGAATTAGTTTTGTTTATGCCTCTGGTCTCCAGCAGGCTTAACGTCTGGGGATTATGGATCAGCGGGCCATACGTCATTATAGGCAATGGTAATTCTTGCCGATTCAAATCAAGAGCGAGATCGACTGCTCTTCTAACACCCATACAAAATCCGGCGGTTTTTGCGATTCTAATTTTCATGAATCCCTAATTAGCTTGTCCCCTTGAGGAGACACTTTGTAGTAGTCCGCCTCAGTGTCCACATCATAGTCATCATATTCTTTTCCAAATTCAACGGTTTTGATTCTTGTTCTATGCAAACGAAGGATCTCTCTTCCTCCTATATCTCCTGTTATCTCCTTTAATGCCGGAAAAAATTCCGCCGGGAATATTACGGGATTTGTTCTTCTACCCCTCACAACAGGAGCGATAATCTTGTTTGTATTATCTAAGCTAATTGAAATCAGAGTGTTGATCACTGAAAAATTGAGGTAAACCTGATCAGCCAGAATAATCATTACGGCGACGGATTTCTGTATGACTACATCCAAACCAAGACTGATGGAATATGACATTCCCAATTCAGGGGAATCGTTAATCACATTTACCAATCTGGAATAACAAAATTGATACTTCCCGCTGAGTTCATCATCTTTCAGAGGATGGCGAGTCACTGCAACGATGGTGTTTAATCGCGAACGAAGAGCCTGAGAAATGACTCTAGACAAAATGGTTTCCCCAGAAATTTTGAGGGCCATCTTATCACAGCCCATCCTTGTAGATAATCCTGCAGCTAATACTAGAGCATCGACCATTGAAACGATTTAAATACTTGTCCTGTAAATCTTTTTAGACCTTAGACCTATAGAATTCCTGCTTCCAGGTCATGAAATGCTTCCAGAGAAGGCCCAGGGGCGTAAGGAATCTCTCATCTAGGACATCTTCAAATCCTTAACTTTGGTAACCAGGCCTCCGCGGCCACAATAATACCTCTTGCCGGCCCAATCAATATGCTTGAGAAAAATGGATCTAAAACACACAAAAGTGGCTACCATTATGAGAATGGGAAAGGAGTAAATCCACTTGAGAATGGGAAGTCTGGGGTGGTTAAGATAACGTAACGCTAATACCAAAGCGAAAACCCCAATCCAGAAGATTAGGCCAAGGACAGCGTATTCAGGTCCAATATATCCTAAAGAGTACAAAAATAAACCACATGTAGACATGATCAAGGACACGCAAATAGAAATATGCCAAATTACTGTAAAACCCCAGATCACGGGGTTGGTAAATTTTGGGAAAAGAATCTGCCTGTCCAGAAAGGCCAGGAGGCCACTAAATTTCTGCTTTTTTACAGGTGTAGAAAGAAAATTTTCGGGCGAGACATGCACCTGTATCTTCGCTTTTGTCAAAATATTTCCCAGAACCAGATCATCAACCACCGTCTCTGACCAAGCGTCGACTACTTGCAGTCTTTCGAAGGTTTTTCTTCTGATCACAGTGCCGCCGCCCCATGGTTTTGGCGTCACAGTGAGAAGGGCAAAGACTGTAGTAGCGTAAATAGCCTGGCAAACTCCAGGAACATTGATGTCTTGAGGAGAGAATGAGCGAAATGTTGTGCAGACCTCGAATTTGGCCGATCTTACAGGCTCACTTATTCTGGTCAGCCATCCGGGATCGGCGGAGTTTGAGCTATCGCAGAATACCAAAATTTCTACATCAGGATCTAACTCTGATATTGCTCTTGCCAGTCCAAAATTCTTCTGGCCGCAGTGATAGCTCTTTCCACTAAAAAAAATTCCAACATGTGGATATGAGGAGCAGAAATTCCTCACTAGTTCAATCACGGGGTCCAGTTGATCCTCCAAAATGAAGATTACTCTATAGTTTGGATAATCTTGGGTCAGGAGTGATGACAGTATTTTTTTTGAATGAGAAGTAATCCCTTTTAGTGGTACCAGTATTTGAATAAGGGGGGTAGGAAGTTGTGAGTCGACAAGTCTACTGGACGATCGAGCCTTCGTTATCCGGCTTATGCCGATCCAAAGCAACAACGAAGCCGAAACTAACGAAAACACGATAGGTAGGCAAAAAAGCCCGAAATGGGAGCCAAAGGAGAAAAGTCTTGTTAAAAATTCAGAATAAATAAAGGCCAAAACCTCATAGTAAATGAAGAAATCGAAGACCAGCGCATAAGTCTAGATAAACCTATTGAGTGACACTCACTCTAACATTACACGTAAGGCCATCCTTAATCTTTCCATCGCCATTTTCAAGAAGGCATTCTATTTCGTAATCGGCTGGAACTTCAAGAGCGGGATTGCGGCTTACCCAAGGGATACGACTAACTCTACAGGGATATTTCTTGTCGGGGATGGCGTCAAATATCACAGCGCCTCTATCTCCGGTTTTAAGTTTAACCAAATCGAGTTCATGAACCTTGCATCTAACCACCATTGGGTTTGTCGGGGCTATCGTTATGGCTGGAAATCCTGCGGGCTGCTCAGCGTCGACTCGGAGCTCTGGAGAAAGCCACAAGATCTGACCTGTTATGGGAGCCTTCAGAAACGCTATATCTTGAGGAATACTTGAATCCGCATAAGAGCGTCTAGTTTGGTACTCAAGCAAGTCCATGTCGCGTCGTTGCTTATCTTCAAAAAACTTCAAGTCTTCTTGGGCTCGGACCAAACCTTCTTGCGCCTGTTTAATAGATTCCTTGGTTTCTAGAAGCTGCTTTTCCGCTGTTTCGTATTTTCTCTCGGCGTCTTTTACCGCTTCAAGCTCCGCTAGATTCTTAACATGCAACTGACGAATGTCGGTCAGGTCATTTTTGGATTTCTCCAGATCAATATTTTTTAACCTGAGAGAAACGTTTCGTAGCTTATCAAGGGTTATTTTCTGATCATAAACAGCCTTTTTCAAATCCAGAACTCTGGCTGGATACAATGTCCCCGTAACCTGGATCATAGACTGGCGGTCAAGTTTATATTTAACCAGTGTGTCATTTTCACTAATAAGCTGTCCTTCTTTAACGTCAATTGAGACGATCTCTCCACCGTAAGGCAGAACAATTTTTCTCTGGAATACAGAAAAACTCTTGCCCCTAAAAATGATTTCAGCCTCAGACTTGGCGTCTGCAATTTGAGGCACAATAGCGGCCTTAACCGGCGGGGGACTCGACTCGGCTTTCTTAGGTTCATGGGTCACGACCAAAAGCGCTAAAGAAACCAAGGCCACAAAGCTCGCCAGTGTAACGCCCAAGACCCTAAGGCGGGGCCTGAGCCTTTTAATATCGAATTGCGGCATTGTACTTGTTCAAACCTCCAGAAATCGTAGCCAATTCAATTAGATCGTTAACCCGCGGCTGAAGACTTTCCGCTGCTTCCAGGTGAGCCTGAGTTTTCTTTATCCTCTGATCCATGTAATCGTTATATTCTATACGTCCGGATTTGTAGTTAGTGAAAGCCTTTTCTTCGGCTAAATCAGCCAACTTCGCCTTTTCACGAGAAAGGCTTTCTCGTTCGCCAGAAAGTCCCATACCATTTCTAAGCTTTTTGAACTTCATGTATAGCTGCTGGGAAAGTTGCTCACGATCAAGGTTATATTTTTGAGCCAACAGTTTTTGGCGCTTTACGTCGCGCACTCGACGAAACCCGTCCCATAGAAAATAGTCCAACCCTAAGGCAAGATTGAGGCCCGACGCGGCATTCGGAGTATTGCTGTTATCCTGAAATACAAAAGCCGGTTGAGGAGCTAAAGCAACATACGCCCCCGTCACAGAGTTGGATTGCATTTGTTCCTTTTTTGCGGCGATCTTCAACTGTAAGTTACCCCCCTGTATGTCGGCGAAGGTAATCCAGTTAGGTTTAAAGCCATTCAAAATCTGGTTTGTCGCGTCCCGAGTATCCAAAGGCAAAAAATAATCCGGATGATAGCCGATGAGTGCCTTAAGTTGACCAGTCTTGTCCTGAAGATCATTTTCAAGCGACTTAACCTTGATTTGTTGAGCGCGATTATCGTTTTGCATAGTCTGAAATTCGAGGGGATCAATCTTGCCCTGATCGTTTTTGCTTTTGGCGAAGTTGAGTTTGTCCTGGACGAGCGCAAGAATTTGCTTGGATCCTCTGATTGATTTTTCAAGACAATGGATGCTGTAGAAGATTCTGGCGATGTTAGCCGTAGTATCTGAAATTTTGTCAAAGTGGGAAATCTTCGCAATATCTACCATGATGCCCTGACTCTTGATCTTCAAAAGAGCCAAATACGGATTCCAATTTGCCATGTTGAATTGAACTTGCCATCTACTCCCGGAGGACCCGTTGGAATAGACGTCGTCGGTTCTGACTAGATAATACCGGGTAACTAATTGAACCGTGGGTAGAATTTCAGAGTGAGCGTCTTTAAGGTCTATTGATTTTAATTGGATATCAATTCTGTTTTGAGTCAGAGCGTCAGAATGAACCAAAGCGTAACGCACGCACGTTGGGAAGTCAAAATACCCGTACGATTCCGGTTTGATCTGCGTTTGAGCTGAAACGCCGGATGCTCCAAGAATGGTGAAAAAGCTGAGAAACGTACACAAGGCGGCGCTGCGCAAAACGAGCCTGGTCCCGATCCTCAGAACAGCCAGACCCAACGACCTAGTTGCGGAACTTTTTTCAGCTTTCCTCGTGGCAGAAGATATCACGTGATTTCCATACCCTAAGTCCTGTCAAGCTTAGCTTTAAGGACGACTCTCAACACGTTGTAAACATTAAAATAAGTTAAGTCACAAATTAAGGCCACGGTGATGGGGTAAGTATATCGAAACGGCCAAAGATTGTCAACGAAGTTTTGAGGCTAACGGTTATGGCTACATTTCCAAAGAATATTATTTTCAAGGGGTTATAATTAGTGAACGTTCGAGGTAACCCCTGAACTTCAAATGGAGTCAATGAAATTTGAGCTAACTTATGAGCCACTTGCAAAAGTGTTTTTTGGGTGTTTAAGCATGTGTAATAAATGAGCTTCACGGGCAGGCCCGTGGTATAGTGTTTTTGCAAAAAAGACGCTTTTTCACGGGAGGCGCCAGTGAAGCTTAGGAAGAGAATATCATGGTTGATGGGGACACTGCAACGCAGTCTGTTTCCGAAATTGCAGGAGTCATGGAGCGATCCTCTAACCGAAAAAGAGAAGCAACTTGTGTCGATCTTGGAGTTGATCCAAGTTGAGACTTTTGTTCCAAAAAGCTCTTTTACTCAGTCGTTCGGAAGAAAACTTCGCTATCGTGAATCGATAGCACGGTCCTTTGTCGCTAAGTCTGTTTATGGATATCCTTTCACAAGGTCGTTGATTGAGGCGCTTAAGACTACGCCGAGTCTGCGTAAGATCTGTGGTTTTGACAAGGCTTCAGACATTACCTCGGAGTCCACTTTCTCCCGGGCTTTTGCCGAGTTTGCTGATAGTGGTCTTGGTGATAAGGTCCATGAGGCTTTGGTTGAACGATCTTTGAAAACGGAACTGATAGGGCATATATCCAGAGACTATACGGCCATAGAAGGCCGTGAGAAACCAGTAAAGAAAACACCGAAGGAAAAACCTTCTCCGAAAAAAAGAGGTCGTAGAACCAAAAGGGAACACTCAGAACCCAAGGAAGTAAAACGATTGGAGCGTCAGATTCATCAATCAGCGGAACAGGCGTTAAAGGAATTGCCGGTTGCCTGCGATGTCGGAACCAAGAAGAACTCCAAGGGATACAAAGTAAGTTGGATTGGCTATAAGTTTCATGCGGATGTCAATGACTACGGTCTGCCAGTGAGTGTCGCTATGACCTCCGCATCATTACACGACAGTCAGGTAGCCATACCGCTCATGAAGACGAGCAGTTCCAGGGTAACATATCTCTATGATGTCATGGATTCGGCCTATGACGCTGGGCTCATTTATGAACTTAGCAGGAGTCTCGGCCATGTGCCCATAATAGACAAGAACTCTCGTGGCAAGGATATTCATGGCTCCTCATGAGGCTGCCAGATATAAAGAAAGAACAGCGGCGGAGCGGTTCAATAGTCGTTTAAAGGAAGAGTTCGGAGCAAACAACATTATGGTTCGAGGAGCCTTGAAGGTAAAAGCTCATTTAATGTTTGGTGTGATTGCGATCTTTGCGGACCAGTTGATCAAATTAGTAAACTGATCAGCTACAAACACAAACGAAGAAACGATCAACAGGATAGTCGCGCCTAGAAACAGAAAAATTGTGAGCTAAACCCACAAAATTTGACTGACTGATTATTTTGACCTATAAAATTGCCATAAAAGGCTTGATGGACCCTGAAAACACTAATTCCTAGGGGAGTTTTGCAAAAGGCTC